>JBBAKZ010000101.1:0-9003 GCA_040403275.1 Arcicella sp.
ATAATGGATGTCGTCCACCAAAACGTCGTAGAGTGTAATTTCAGATTTATCTGACAATCAACAATATAGCGAAGGGTAATTAGTAATTATTGTCCTTCGTTTCTTTATGTTTCATAATTACTTCATTAGCCACAAGAAGGCTATTGACTCATTTTTATCAAATAATGGCAAGATATACAGGTCCAAAATCAAAAATTGCTCGTCGTTTTGGCGAGCCAATCTTAGGTCCAAGTAAGGCGTTAGCTCGCAAAAACTACGGCCCAGGTCAGCACGGAAAAGGAAAACGTGGTAAAGTTTCAGAATATGCTTTACAATTGAAAGAAAAACAAAAGGTGAAATACACCTATGGGATTCTTGAAAAGCAATTCGAAAATTTATTCCATAAAGCGGCCGTTAAAGAAGGTATCAAAGGTGAAAATCTACTGAAACTTTGTGAAGCACGTTTGGATAACACAGTTTACCGCTTAGGAATTGCTCCAACTCGTCGTGCTGCTCGTCAACTAGTTATTCACAAGCATATTCTTGTTGATGGAGATATTGTAAATATTCCTTCCTATTCATTAAGAGCTGGTCAATTAATTAGCGTTCGTGAAAAATCAAAGTCATTGGAAGTTGTTACAAACTCATTGACTGGAAAAGCTGGAAAACGTTTTAACTGGTTAGAATGGGATGCCCCAACGATGACTGGTAAATTCATTTCTTATCCAGAACGTTCAGACATTCCTGAGAATTTTAATGAACAGGCAATCGTTGAACTTTACTCGAAGTAATCGAATTTATGGCAAAACGCTTTTTGTGTTTTGTTTGCAATAATGAAACTATGAATAAATTTGGCAGTATTATTGATATTGCCAAATTTGTTCTTTTGGTTAGAAAAAAGGTTTTTTATCTGGAAGTCTAATCATTAAGGGCGGGAACTAAAAGTTTTGCAGACTTGTAGTATATACACGATAAGTTTATAATTGTCAAGTATTATGTAAAATATTTTTAACAAATTTTCATAGAATCACGGAGTTTATTCGTAAATTGCAAATCGGTTACTCTATTCTTACACATTCCAAGGTAAATTACGCTACGAAATATGTCAATATTAGCATTCCAAATGCCCGACAAAGTTGTCATGGAAAAAGCCGACGACTTTCACGGGTTATTTGAGTTTAAGCCACTCGAAAAAGGCTATGGCGTTACAATCGGTAATGCACTTCGTAGAATCTTATTGTCTTCGTTGGAAGGCTACGCTATCACAAGCGTAAAGGTTGGGGGAGTATTGCACGAGTTTTCAGCCATTGAAGGCGTGATTGAGGACATGACTGAAATAATCTTGAACTTGAAAAAAGTTCGTTTTAAGAAAACTCAGGAAATCCTTGAAAACAAGATTAACGTTAGAGTCAAAGGTCAATCGACTTTGAAAGCAGGTGATATTTCTAAATTTACAAATTATTTCGACATTTTGAATCCAGATCTAGTAATCTGTACACTTGATGAATCGAAAGAATTTGAGATAGAAATCATCGTGGAGAAAGGTCGTGGATACGTACCTTCTGACGAAACTAGAAATACAGAACCTCCATTTGGACACATTCCGATTGATGCGATTTATACGCCAATTAAAAACGTAAAATTTAGCATCGAAAATACTCGAGTTGAGCAAAAAACGGATTATGAAAAACTGGTAGTAGATATTGAAACAGATGGTTCAATTCATCCCGAAGATGCATTGAAAGGCGCCGCCTACATTTTGATTCAACATTTTATGTTATTTTCTGACCAAACAATGACTTTCGAGTCAATGAAGGCAGAAGAAGATAATGTGGTTGATGAGGAAATGTTGCACATGAGAAAGTTGTTGAAAACACCATTGGCAGATTTAGATTTGTCGGTACGTGCTTACAATTGCTTGAAATCAGCGGATGTTAAGACTTTAGGAGATTTAGCAAGATTAGAAATTTCTGATATGATGAAATTCCGTAATTTTGGTAAAAAATCATTGACTGAATTAGAGCAATTAATTGAAGATAAAGGTCTTCACTTCGGAATGGACGTAGTTCGTTACCGTTTGGACGAAGATTGATCTTGATTGTAAAAACTGGAAGTATGGAATACTGATTCAGGTCTGTCCATCCTTCCAATTTTTTATTTTAACAAAACGTAGTAATAGGTGAGTTGATGTGAATTAACTTAACCGCAATGATGGATGGTTTTTCGTTGGAAACTCCATTAGTCATTTTAAACTTACACAAATACAATGAGACACGGTAAGAAAAACAACCATTTAGGTAGAACTGCTCCACACAGAGCGGCAATGTTGTCGAACATGGCAACTTCATTGATTCTTCACAAAAGAATTGAAACAACTGTAGCGAAAGCGAAAGAATTGAGAAAGTATGCTGAGCCTTTGATTACAAAATCAAAGACTGATGATACGAACAACCGTCGTGTTGTATTCTCTTATTTACAAAGCAAAGAGGCTATCAAAGAGCTTTTTGGTATTGTTGCTGAGAAAGTAGCAAATCGTCCAGGTGGTTATACAAGAATTATTAAATTGAACAATCGTCTTGGTGATAATGCTGAGATGTGTATGATGGAACTAGTTGATTTCAACGAAACAATGTTGTCAGCTGCTACTGAAGTAGTTGCAAAAACTCGTCGTAGTCGTAGAGGTGGTGCTGCTAAGCAAGAAGGAACTGTTGAAGCTGCGGCTGCTCCAGTAGCTACTGAGGAAGAGCCGTCAGCTGAAATCGTAGAAGATGAAACTCCTGCTGCTCCTGCAACTGAAGAATCTACGGAAGAAGAGAAATCTGCGGAGTAATTAGCGATAAAATAGAATTTGAAAGAGGGCTTCGACTTTGGTTGAAGCCCTCTTTTTTAATAAATCTTTTGTAGCAAGCAGTTATGTTTTACATAAATAATTGAGTGGTTAAGTTGGAAGGTGTGAAATACTGTGAATTTTGATTATTTTTGTTAAATTTAAGAAATTCAGCTAAAACTATGTTTTATAGTAATCATATTGATAAGTCAATGTGTTAATTGAAAGCTGGATTTTCGATTCGATTCATTGTATTTGGAATTAATTTTCATTTTATCTTCTTCATCGAACAAATCATTATCAGCAGGTAAGAGAAATTCTTGCACCAACCACAATCAATAAAATATGGAACGTTTCACGGGACTCATTGGAATAGTAGTAATTTTAGGCATCGCATATTTGATGTCAAACAATCGTAAAGCCATTAATTTTCGCACTGTTGGAATGGGCTTGGCTTTGCAAGCTGGTTTGGCAGTATTTATTTTAAAAACACCCGTTGGGACAGCCACTTTCCAAACTTTAGGCAATTGGGTAACACGTGTAATTAGCTTTAGTAGCGAAGGCGCAAAATTTGTTTTTGGTCCATTAGCTGATGTTCCATTGCTTGAAACGGTATTTCGTGGTGGTGGATTCATTTTTTTCTTTAATATTATTCCCACGATTATTTTTGTAGCGGTTTTGGTAAATATTTTTTATCATTTAGGCGTTATTCAGTTCATTATAAAATGGTTAGCGAAGGGCATGAAAGCGCTCATGGGCGTAAGTGGTTCGGAGGCTCTGTCTAATATTTCGAGTGCTTTTGTGGGGCAAGTAGAAGCTCAAATCATGATAAAACCTTACTTGAAAGGTATGACGCTTTCTGAATTAACGGCTTCAATGGCAGGCAGTTATGCTTGTATTGCGGGGGGTGTCATGGCAACTTATATACAGTTTGGTGTACCTGCTTCATATCTGATTGCTGCCAGCATCATGGCAGCTCCGGGGGCGTTGGCAATTTCCAAAATTATGTACCCAGAAACTGAGGAGTCAGAAACAAAGGGAATCGTAACATTGAAAGTAGAAAAAGAGCACTCCAATCTGATTGATGCCATTTCGGCTGGTTGTTCGGATGGACTCAAAGTAGGGTTGAATGTGTTGGCCATGCTTATTGGATTCTTAGCGTTAATTGCCCTGATTAACTTCGTCTTTAGCAAAGTAGGAGGGATTTTAAACTACCCAGATTTTAGTTTAGATACCCTTTTGGGGTATTTATTTGCGGGTTTTGCCTGGTGTATGGGAGTTCCTAAAGATGAAATTTTACAGGCAGGTTCATTAATGGGTACGAAATTAGCAGCGAATGAATTTGTGGCGTATCTAAAACTTTCGCCGATGATTAAGGCAGGAGCATTAACGCCAAAAACCATTGCAATCGTCAGTTTTGCTTTGTGTGGATTTGCAAATTTTGGCTCGTTGGGGATTCAAATTGGGGGTATATCAGCCCTCGAACCAAGTCGCCGTGCTGACTTAACCAAAGTGGCGGTTCGTGCCTTAATAGCAGGAACTTTGGCGAGTTATATGTCGGCAACTTTAGCGGGAATACTATTTTAATAAGGTACTATTTTACAGAATTCATTATTATTTTTGTAATTCTAATGCTAGCCCAGATGGTTGGCATTTTTTTTGATAAAATTTTAAATACATAAGAATCACAACCACTATTTCATAAACAATACCAAATGGCAAATCAACTAAGTATTTTATCATCTTTTCCCCATATTACCAGAGAAATTGAAGGCATTCATGCAATCGTTTCGGTACAATATCCTGAATTGTCTTCTTTTCAAACGATAAGTGATTCATTTTCAAAAGTTTTTGGTAATAAAAGAGCCGTATATTTGGGCATTACTTCAAACCACATTTGGCATATTCAAACCGTAGGGGAGAAGATTGTGGAGAAAGTCGCCTTTAGTATTGATGATATTGATAATATTGATGTGATGAGTAGTACTTTAACGGGTCAAAGTGAAGTGAAATTGCCACAAGTTAGCATTACTACTAAGAAAATCACTTTTGAAACAATCAAGGAAAAGATTGATAAAAAGACGGTAAAAAGAACCATTGAAGTACCTGTTTATCAGGAATATAACTTTACTTTATTTCCCGTAACATTTCTGGCTAATTTGAAATATAATCAGAGTCAAAAGGAGGTTTTACAATCGGCAGAGATGAAGCAAAGTGTAATCAATTTTATAAAGAAATTACAAATTAAAATTGCAGATAGAAAAATGAGGCAGTAAATTTTGAGTAATATTAAAAAAGGCTCAAAACGTAGGATGATTTTGAGCCTTTTTTGTGTCTAATTTTTGCAAAAACGGAAAAAAGCGTAATTGAAAAAACTACTCAATCCTGCCAATAAATGCCAGACCGAATGCCCTTGATAAAGTGAGTGAGGGTCACAATTGATTTTTTGAACGTCCATCGTTCTTATTTTGATAGCAATGGCAACCAACACTATACTTAAAAATCCAAAAATAATATGTCGTTTTTGGGGAAATTGAAAGTAATTAATTCCGATTAAGATGAGCATCAAGAGAATTAAAATGGGCACCAAGATACTACTTGAAATCAAAAGATGGATTTGGTAAAATGCCAAAATAATCATTACCATTACAGCAATCCAAACTTTCTTGGCTTGTTCTGATAAGTTAATTTTGTAAAAAACATGATACAGCCCGACGCTCACCAAAGTGAGGGTGATACTATAGGTCCCATTCATATCCACTCGCTGACCCGCCCAAGTAAGTGAAGCATGAAAAAAAGCACTTCCAAAGCTCAAGTAGATAAAACAAAATCCCATCAAAGCCGATAACAAGGGAAAGTTGGCTAAACGGTTCTGAAAAATTCTACTGTGAGAATCCTCCCAAGCAATTTGACAAATCAATACGCCTAAAAAGAAATACACCAAATTGGAATAAGTGTTCATGGATTGTCGAAAGAACTTGTTAGGGTTATTGAACTCACAATATTCACTCGTCAAGGCTGATTTACTGAGGGTCATGCCTTCCCAAATGCTTCCAGAGAATAGTTGGTTTAAGCTAATCCAGATAAGAAGCATAATGGCTGTGATGACCGTTGAACGAATCAGGAGTTTTTGCATAAGATATTAAAGAATGCAGATGCCGTAGAAATTTTTCAGCAGTGCAGATTTAAAAAGATTTTATTTGGGTTCATTTCTGAATGAATTTAAGGACAAATATTAATAATGCGGATAAAAAATCTGCGTTCTAATTTCAACGTTACTTTATATTATCCAAATTATAATGTAAACCACGATTTTCCTTTCTAGCTCTGGCATCTTTAATGACCAAATACGCTACATTAATCATGTTGCGTAATTCGCAAATTTGTACGGAAATTTTTGACTGTTTGTACAATTCTTCGTGTTCAATATAAATCAATTCCAGCCGGTCGTAAGCACGTTTTAAGCGTCTGTCTGTCCGTACAATTCCAACATAATTACTCATGATTGATTCTAATTCACGGGCCATTTCTGTTACTAATACTAATTCTTCGGGATGGGTTGTTCCTTCATCATTCCAATTAGGAATATTGGAGGGTAAAACGTTGTCTTCAAAGGTTTCAACAGAAGCTAAAAATGCACGGTGAGCATAGACGATTGCTTCTAACAATGAGTTGGAAGCCAGACGGTTAGCGCCGTGCAAACCCGTTGCCGAACATTCGCCCGCAGCGTACAAAAAGTTAATATTTGTTTGTGAAAATTCATTTACTTTTACCCCCCCGCACAAATAATGTTGGGCTGGTACAACAGGTATCATATCCTTACCGGTGATATCCAAACCGAGAATATCCTTACAATATTCATAAATCATCGGGAAATGATGCTTGAAGTCTTCGGGTTCCAGATGGCGAGTGTCCAAATAAACGTGATCAACTCCGTTGATTTTCATCTCTGAGTCAATTGCACGAGCAACGATATCACGAGGAGCGAGTGAAAGGCGTTCGTCATAACGCTCCATGAAAGTGGTTTCGTCAATATTTTTCAAAATTCCCCCGTGTCCACGAACTGCTTCAGAAATGAGGAATGAAGGTTTTTTGCCAGGTTGATATAAAGATGTTGGATGAAACTGGATGAATTCCATGCCTTCTACCAAAGCCTTAGCCCGATACGCCATGGCAATTCCATCGCCCGTTGCGATGGTTGGATTCGTTGTACTCTGATAAACTTGACCAATGCCACCAGTGGCTAAAAGGGTTGTTTTTGCCAAAAATGTTTCGGTTTCGCCCGTCAAAGTGTTGAAAACATAGGTTCCGAAACACTTTTTATTGGGTGTATCTTTCGTAATTTTTTCGCCTAAATGATGTTGCGTAATTAAGTCCACCGCAAAATAATGCGTAAAGAAATCCACCGATTTAAAAGCTTTTACCGTTTCCAATAAGGCCCTTTCAATTTCATTGCCAGTAGAGTCTTTGTGATGTAAAATCCGCTGGTCTGAGTGCCCCCCCTCTTTCACTAAATCGTAGGTGCCGTCGGGCTTCTTGTCAAATTTTGTTCCGTAAGAAATTAATTCTTTTAAGCGTTCTGGACCTTCTGTAACTACAATTTCAACGGCTTGACGGTTGGATAAAAAATCACCCGCCACCATAGTATCGTCAATGTGTTTTTCAAAAGAATCATCCTCTTTCCAGACCGTTGCAATGCCTCCTTGAGCATATTTTGTGTTACTTTCTTCAGCAATTGTTTTGGTAATAATCGCAATTTTTATGTCTTTGCCTTTTTCTTCAAAATAGGTTGCAATTTTAGCGGTATAGGATAGCCCTGCAATTCCAGAGCCAATCACTAAAAAGTCGTATTGGGGCATATTGTTTATTTGTTATCAGTTATTGGTAATTAGTTGATGGAAATTTCGATAAATCTGAGTTTTTAACCACCCGTTTAACTTGCAGTCAACGTTAAAAGGATAGCTAATAACTAATGACCATTAACTAATAATTTACCAACAAAGCTAATGCCTTTACAGTTTAAGAAACACAATTTTATGGCTAAAATTTCTCTTATCCGTTGATAATTACTAAATTCGATACTCAAAAAATAAAAAATCTTTTTTAAACGCACATCTTTAACCAAAATTTGGTAAAATTTTATGGAAGAATCAACGCAGCGTAATGGCATCTGGAAAGCAGGAGTCGCAATCTTGGCAGTATTGACAGGAATACTTGGGTATTTGTTAAACGATGCCAAAAGCATGAATAAAAACCAAGAACAGGTGATTAATCAGAAAGTGGAAGAATTAGCTTCTGCACGAGTTCGGTTAGATTCTGTCGGGTCACAGTTAGATGCAAAAATTGAACAAATTAAAGCACTCGGGGGAGATATCGAATCGTTGGAAGCTGCTAAGAATCAATTGGAGTCGGATAAGAACCAGTTGAAAAAGGTTAATGCTTTTTCCAAACAACAATACGAGGTAAAAATTGCGGATTTCGTGACTTTATTAGCGGCAAAAGATGCTGAATTAGTTCAATTGAAACGTGAAAATACAACTTTAGTTGCCAAAAATAAAGATCTGTTTACGCAAAACAGTACCCTCACGACCGAGAATATGGGTTTGAAAACGGATAAACAAGGTTTGGCGGATTCAGTTGACAACGCTTATCGTCGCAACCGTGAACTAACGGCCAAAGTGACTCGTGCATCCGCTTTACAAGCACAATTTGTCCAAGCAATTGCCCTTTCGGATAAAAATAAAGAGCGTGATGGAGGTGTTTATCGGGCTTCAAAAGTGGATAAAATAAAAGTCATTTTTCAGTTGCAACCTAATCCAATTGCCAAACAAGAAACAAAAACCATTTTTATGCGTGTACTTGATCCAGATGGAGCGATGCTGTATGATTCGGCAGTGGGTGCGGGTAATTTTGATCTGTTTGGAAAAGAATCGACTTACACGGTAAAGAAAGATATTCAATTTCAAAATAATGGACAAGGCGTTGAAATTATTTATGGTCGTGGCACCGCAATTCAATACCGTGAAGGACATTATAAAATCGAATTATACGCAGAAGGATTTAAGATTGGAGAAGGTAGTTTTGATATCAAATAAAGATTTTAGTTTTTGAGAAAATGCCCAATAATCACTGGAATATTGGGCATTTTTAGGTTAAGTTATCAATGGGAACTCCCCTCGTTCATGTTTCTCAGCCAT
>JBBAKZ010000102.1:0-8917 GCA_040403275.1 Arcicella sp.
ATAATTTTTTTTTTCATTCAGTAAGGACAAAAAGTGTGTAAATAAGAATATAATGTCAGTTTCATTTGTCAATAATTTAACATTAATCGCTTCAAGTTTGTCTTTGTGTTTTTTTGATTCTTGTGAATGAAAAACAACTATTTCATTTTCACGAAATGAATCAACATTCTGCCCTTGTTCAATACTCTTTTCATGAAAAAACAAGTCGCCTAATATAGCGTGTTGAATAAAGCCATAATTAGCGTCCTTTGTTTGGTCGTGAAACCATTTTACAAGTCCAATATATTTTTCTATACCTGTTTGTTTCAAAATTTTATGATTTTGTCCGTTGGGATATGTGTCCTAATAAGGTGGCAGCTAACTATTGTATATACGCAATTCCACATTTTATAAGCAATATTATATTTTTTATCCTAAAATGCTAGTTTTCTCAATAAAATCTTCAATCAGATTGATTTAAAGGTATTTTAACCCAAAATCTTTCTCAAAACAATACAAAATACGCATTGCGTTTTTTGTATTGTTTTAGAAACATTGAGATTTTGCTTATAAAAAAACGCCCTCAGAACCAAATCCAAGGGCGTTTTTTGCAAATAGCCTACCGCTTACAGCCAAATTGCCAAAATCTTACTTCACTTCCTCAAAAGGCACATCTTCCGCTTGAGAATTATTACCTGAATCTGATGCTTGACCAGCGTCACTACCCATTGGTTGTCCGTCTTGTGGAGCGCCCGTTTGTGCGTACATCTCTTGTGATGCCGCCGCCCAAGCGTTATTCAAGGCTTCCAAAGCAGTGTCAATTGAAGCAACGTCACGGGTAGCGTGTGCCGTGCGTAAAGTTGTCAAAGCACCTTCAATCGCTGATTTATTACCTTCTGATAATTTATCGCCGTACTCTTTCAATTGCTTTTCCGTTTGGAAAATCAAAGAATCCGCTTGGTTGATTTTTTCAATTTTCTCTCTTTCCGCTTTATCTTCTGCTTCGTTGGCTTTCGCTTCCTGACGCATTCTTTCGATTTCAGCATCCGTCAAACCGCTTGATGCTT
Organism: Arcicella sp.; assembly: GCA_040403275.1. GTDB lineage: Bacteria > Bacteroidota > Bacteroidia > Cytophagales > Spirosomataceae > Arcicella. The sequence continues at coordinate 1,047 of JBBAKZ010000102.1, forward strand.
CGATACGGATATTGCTTTCTTTTCCAGTTCCTGTATCTTTCGCTGATACATGGAGGATTCCGTTGGCATCAATATCAAAAGTAACCTCAACCTGTGGAACGCCACGAGGTGCTGGCGGAATACCGTCTAAGTGGAAACGTCCCAAAGAACGATTCTGTGCAGCTAATGGACGTTCTCCTTGCAAAACAACCAATTCAACCGAAGGCTGATTGTCGGATGCCGTTGAGAAGGTTTCAGATTTTTTGGTAGGAATCGTGGTATTTGATTCAATCAATTTCGTGAAAACGCCACCCATGGTTTCAATTCCTAATGACAAAGGAATCACGTCTAATAAAAGAACGTCTTTCACTTCACCCGTCAAAACACCCCCTTGAACCGCTGCACCAATGGCAACCGCTTCGTCAGGATTCACGCCTTTTGATGCTTTTTTACCCCAGAATTTCTCCACTTCTTCCACTACTTTTGGAATACGAGTTGAACCACCAACCAAGATTACTTCGTTAATGTCAGCAATTGAGAAACCAGAATTTTTCATCGCACGCTTACATGGCTCCATCATACGAAGGAACAATGAATCTGCTAATTGTTCAAATTTAGCACGAGATAAAGTACGTACTAAGTGTTTTGGCATTCCATCCACCGGGAAGATATACGGCAAGTTGATTTCCGTAGAAGCACTTGAAGATAATTCCACTTTCGCTTTTTCAGCCGCTTCTTTCAAACGTTGAAGCGCCATGGCATCTTTACGTAAATCAATACCTTCGTCATTTTTAAATTCACCAGCCAACCACTCAATAATCACTTGGTCAAAGTCATCACCACCTAAGTGTGTATCTCCGTCAGTCGATTTTACTTCAAAAACGCCATCGCCTAATTCCAAAACTGAAACGTCAAAAGTACCGCCACCTAAGTCAAAAACGGCAATTTTCATGTCTTTACCACCTTTGTCCAAACCGTATGCTAAAGCAGCAGCAGTTGGTTCGTTGATGATACGTTTTACTTCTAAACCTGCAATTTGTCCTGCTTCTTTCGTTGCTTGACGTTCGGCATCATTAAAATAAGCAGGAACAGTAATAACGGCTTCGGTAACAGTTTGTCCAAGATAGTCCTCGGCAGTCTGCTTCATTTTCGTTAAAATCTGCGCCGAAATCTCTTGAGGCGTATAAAGACGGTCGCCAATGCGAACACGTGGAGTATCGTTCGAACCTTGCTCAACTGTGTATGCAATCGTTTTCAATTCACTTCCAACTTCTGTATAGCGCTTACCCATGAAGCGTTTGATAGAAGAAACAGTGTTTTTAGGATTAGTAATAGCCTGACGTTTGGCTGCATCTCCAACTTTACGTTCACCGTTGCCATTATCTAAAAATGCCACGATTGAAGGTGTAGTACGACGACCTTCTGAGTTAGCGATTACGACTGGCTCATTACCTTCCATTACAGCTACGCAAGAGTTGGTTGTTCCTAAGTCAATACCGATAATTTTTCCCATTTTGTTTATTAATTAATTATTTGAATAAGTTTTATAATCTAATTTTCATTAATTTCAACAATCTTAATGCCAGCAGGTTTTTTATCCATTTTTTATGACAGATTGACAGCATAAGGGCTTTGTGTTGTCATATTTGTGACAAAAAAATCAACTACTGACAGAATTAATTACCTGTTTTGTCGATTTCGTTATTGAATCTGAACATAAAAATTTCCATTGAAATTTGAATTTTTAGTCTTGATTAACTTTCTGGAATATTTGAAAATCTTTTTAAACCATAAAAATTACGATTCAAACATTGTGCTTATCCAATACATTATAATGAAAATTTACATACACACAAAATTTCAAAATGCTGAAAATCAGTTTTTTAAAGAAAATTTAAGTCCTAAATACGAAGTCGTAATAAGGGAGGAAATACCCGTAGAAACTCAAAAAGAATATTTTTTGGATTCAGACATCTGTTACGGAAATCCGCCTTTAGATTGGGCGAACGAAACCATAAAGTTACAATGGCTTCAACTCAATAGCGCCGGACTCGACCCCTACCAACAATTAATTGATAACCAATTCAAATTGACAAATCTTAAAGGGTACTTTGGACAATCCGTAGCTGAAACTACCGTGGCGGGAATTTTGGGAGTTTATCGAAAAATAGATGAACTTTCCCGATTGCAATCGCAAAACAAATGGGTTGGTACTCCAATTCGAGAGACGTTACATTTACTTCACAAAGCCAAAGTTTTGATTTTGGGAAGTGGCGCAATTGGCCTAAAAACTAAGCAGTTACTTTCTGGTTTTGAATGTGATACGACCGTTTTAAATTCAAAAACGATTAGTCAAATTGACGAGTATTTGCCCGATACGGATATTTTGATAAGCACTTTACCTGATACTTCTGAAACAAAAGGTTTAATCAGTAAGGCGTATTTAGAAAGACTAAAACCATCGGCTTTGTTTGTTAATGTTGGTCGAGGATCAAATGTTGATGAAAAGGCTTTGATAGATATTTTACAAGCCAAACGTATCATGGGGGCAGTTTTGGACGTTACCGAAGTGGAACCGCTTCCCGCTGATCATGAACTTTGGCAGATGGACAATGTCCTTTTAACCCAACATTCATCGGGTGGATGGTTGGAAGAAAGTGCTGGAAAAGTAAAATTCTTTTTGGAGAATTTGGGCAGATTTGAAAGAGGAGAAGAATTATTGAATATGGTGGATTTGAAAAAGGGCTACTAAGCCATTTTTCTATTGCTCAACCAAAGCATCAACGTGGCGATTGATCCGCCCATAAAGAGCGAAAGAGAGCACCAATTGAATTTTTTCCTTCCTAACTTTTGAGCAAAACAGGAATTAAAAAAGCGAAATGCCCAGTTTAATAAGGGGATTAAGTAAAATCTGGTCATTGGAAATTATGGTTTAGCTTTGACAAATTTAATTACTCAAATCTGTACAATTTTCTACAAAATTTATCAGCAATTGTGATATGAATGATAAAAATAATTTTCGATTGAAATTCTTGTTGAAGAGCGTATTCCATACGCCCTTTTACGTTTTTCCAATTTTTTATCTGTTTTTTTTTCAGCCAGTTATGGCTCAGGACAATCAGCGATACTTAGCTTTAGTGTTGGTAAATATTGAAGAAAAAGATGATAATTTAGGGGTAAAAGAAATTGAAAAAGCGTATCAATTAGGATTTAATGCCGTCAATATTGCGGTGCTTTGGGATTACGTAAAAGTTTATCGGGCAGGAACGCCAAATCCATGGATTCAAGTGGATAATCAAATAAAGAAAGCATCAGAATTGGGAATGAAAATTGGGCTTCGGGTGTGGGTAGATGGTTGGTGTGGCGACGATAAAAACCAATGGTGTTCTAATTTCAACGAAAATGAGTTGATGACCGATGGAGAAGGTAAGTACGATTACGCTCAATCCGGGCCAGGTAAGCGTAGAATGACTTCTTTTGCAAGTACCTCCACCTTAACCCGCATGAAAAACTTTACGACGGAAGTGATAGAACGGTATAAAAAATACCAAGAAAATGGTGATATTTTATACGTTAGTTTAGCCACTTCGGGCGAACAAGAATTGGGCTATCCTTTTGGTAATTCAGCTACTGATGGCATGTTTGACTATTCGCAACCCATGCGTGAGGCCTATCGGGTTTGGCTAAGAAGAAGATACTGCAATGATTTGAACTTATTGAAAAATTCTTGGGGGGGGAATTATAGTGATTTGAAAAGTTTTAATGAAATTAATCCAAAATATAGCCAATATTTTCAGTATACATTTGAAAATCAGGACGGTAGAGATTGGTATAATTTTCGTCATTTTATGTTAAAACGTTTTAACTCCGAATTTATTCAGACGGTGAAATCGATAAAAGTAAGCCGACCTTTCAAGTTTGTGAATGATTTTGGTTCTGTTTTCGATGATTTATCGGTGAGGCGTGGAACGATGGCTTTTCAGGATTTAGGTGAAGGCACAGATGGAATAAAAGTAAATGATGCTTTACCTTACAATCACCGTTTTTCGATGGATTTAATTAGAAGCAATATGCCGAATAAATGGGTAATGAATGAGGCAGAACTCAAGGAATTAATCACAAGCCAAACCGAATCGGCCGTATATGCCAATGAATCTTTTCAGCAAATCGACCAATCGTTTGCGCATGGTGCTAAAAAGGTTGCTTATTTCCCGAATGTAAAAGGGAAAAATTTGATGGAAATTCTGGAAAATGCTCCAAAATTTGTGGAAGTCATTAAAAACAAATGGCTGAATAATAAATCCCCGATTTCGGTGAGTCCTAAGGGGAAAATGACCATTAAATTATCCGATTTTCTGTTTGACGGTGGTTGTGTATTGGGTTCTGGCAGGTGTAAAGTTTTGCCGATTTGGCAGGATATTTCTACCAAAAATGGCGGGCAACCCGTTGAGGTAATCTTGGAGGAAGATTTTATTAAAGATTCCCCGCCTATTTGCGAAAATTCAAGTGTTAATTCTGAATACGAAGGACAATTACAAAAAGCTGATTGTCAAGGCGGTTATGGCTGGATTGTGAACAAAAGCAATCTTGCGGAATCCGTAAAATATGAAATACAATTAGATGGTAAAACCATAAAAACCTCATCAGCCGATAGTTTAAATCCTGCATCTCAACGTTTTTTCGGGAATGAAAAGCACGGATTTTCTTTCAAATTACCTTTACTTTCTGACGGAATTCATAGTTTAAAAATCAAAATTCCTAACAGTAGTTTCTTGATTGGAAATGCAAAAATAAGTCTGAGTTGTGCGAATGCAGGAAAGCAATCGACCATCAATTCCATCAGTATTTGTCCAGAATGCGAAGAATTAAATCTTTATCCAAATCCAAGCACCGAACGAATTTCTTTAGGTTTTAATCTCCTTGATTTTAAACCAGTTTTAATTGAAATTTTCGATGTTTTGGGCCGAAGGGTCTATTTTTCAGATACTTATGGATTGGCAGGAGATAACGACTTAGAAATAAATACGCAACACTTTAGCTCAGGTATGTATGTCCTTAATGTAAAAATTGATCAGAAATTGTACCAACGAAAATTTGTTAAACGATAAAAATAATTGAGTTTGAAAAAAGGTATTGCACACGGCATTGCCTTTTTCATGTACAAATTTATATACATCTATAATTTGACATTTACCTAATAACTTTCTTGCTAATAACCCTCCAGTACGAACTTTGGACTTATTCTGAAAGAGTAGAAAAAAATCAAAACGTATAACGCTCATTCGCTTCGCACATGGCAAAAATTGAAATCGAATTGAAAGGTAAACACAACTATTTTTAAGGAGAGTCACTTAAAAATACTATGATGAATAGTTTATTTAATTGGATAAATTTTGTTTTATTATCGTAATATTTTTTCACTGAACGACCTAAAAACGTATATTTGCAGACTCAATAAAAGTTTGGAGTTGATTTTTAAAAGAATTAACCCCTTTTTTTATGTTCCTTCATCTTTGCTTTTAACATTTTTAACCGTTTAGTAACCAAAACAAATCAAACCCTTAAATTAAACAAATGAATAACATCGTTTACTTAGTACCAGCTTTTGGTATCATCGGATTGCTGTACACGGCATGGCGTTTTAGTTGGGTTTCCAAACAACCCGCTGGAAACGCAGAAATGCAAAAACTTTCTGGCTATATCGCCGATGGAGCCATTGCATTTTTGAAGGCAGAATGGAAAGTTTTGGCATATTTTGCTATTCCAACGGCCATTTTATTATTCTGGTTAGGTTCTGACAAAGGAACCGCTGAGCATCCAATTCATTCTTCTCCATGGATTTCTGCCGCATTTTTATTGGGAGCATTATTTTCCGCAACGGCTGGATATATCGGAATGCGAGTGGCAACTAAAGCAAACGTTCGTACTGCGGAGGCGGCTCGTACCTCTTTGGCAAAAGCTTTAAACGTTTCATTTACAGGAGGTTCTGTCATGGGAATGGGGGTTGCTGGTCTTGCTGTTTTGGGTCTAAGTGGATTATTTATCACTTTCTATTATATGTTTGCGGAAGGCAAATTATTGACTTCTGATGAAATGAAAACCGCTATCGAAGTATTGGCTGGTTTTTCATTAGGAGCTGAATCAATTGCTCTTTTTGCCCGTGTGGGTGGAGGTATATACACAAAAGCGGCCGATGTTGGCGCTGATTTAGTGGGTAAAGTTGAAGCGGGGATTCCAGAAGATGATGTTCGTAACCCAGCAACTATTGCGGATAACGTAGGTGATAATGTAGGTGATGTGGCAGGTATGGGAGCTGATTTATTTGGTTCCTACGTAGCGACAATTTTGGCTACGATGGTTTTAGGACAAGAAATTAGTATTACTGATAATTTTGGTGGATTTTCACCCGTATTGTTACCGATGTTGATTGCTGGTGCTGGTTTGTTAGCTTCTTTGGTTTCAACTTTCTTCGTACGCATTAAAGGTGAAGAATCTTCCGTTCAAAATGCCTTAAATATTGGTAACTGGGCTTCAATAGTTATTACTTTGATAGCTTGTTATTTCTTAGTTCTTTATATTTTACCAGCAGGAGAAATTACTTTGCGCAATACTTCTTTTGATAGAATGGATGTATTTTATGCAATTATTGTTGGTTTAGTGGTGGGTACTTTAATGTCAATTATTACTGAATACTACACGGCGATGGGTAAACGTCCAGTGATGTCAATTATTGAAAAATCGGGTACAGGACACGCCACAAACATTATTGGTGGTTTGGCAGTCGGAATGGAATCAACGGTTTTACCGATTTTGACCTTGGCGGCTGGTATCATTTTCTCTTATCATTTTGCTGGAATTTACGGGGTTTCAATCGCTGCGGCGGGTATGATGGCAACAACGGCGATGCAATTAGCCATTGATGCTTTCGGACCAATTGCTGATAATGCGGGTGGTATTGCAGAAATGTCTCAATTGCCTGCGGAGGTCCGTGAGCGTACAGATAATTTGGATGCCGTTGGTAATACAACTGCAGCAACTGGTAAAGGATTTGCCATTGCTTCAGCAGCTTTGACTTCTTTAGCTTTATTTGCGGCTTTTGTGGGAATTGCTGGCATTGATTCAATTGATATTTACAAAGCGCCAGTCTTAGCAGGTTTGTTTGTGGGTGGCATGATTCCGTTTATTTTCTCAGCTTTGTGTATTTCAGCGGTTGGAAAAGCGGCCATGGAAATGGTGAATGAAGTTCGTCGTCAATTCCGTGAAATTCCTGGAATTATGGAATATCAGACAGAACCAGAATACGAAAAATGTGTGGCTATTTCAACAGAAGCCTCAATCAGACAAATGATTTTGCCTGGAGCTATTGCTTTAATTACGCCAGTTTTAGTAGGTTTTGGTTTTAAAGGTGTTTTTGCTGATACTTCTTCTCCTGAAATTTTGGGCGGTTTATTGGCAGGAGTAACCGTATCAGGTGTTTTGATGGGAATTTTCCAATCAAATGCGGGTGGTGCTTGGGATAATGCTAAAAAATCATTTGAAAAAGGTGTTTTGATTGATGGTGTAAAATATAAGAAAGGCTCTGATCCTCACAAAGCTGCCGTTACGGGTGATACGGTCGGTGACCCATTCAAAGATACTTCTGGTCCTTCGATGAACATTTTAATTAAATTAATGTCAATCGTTTCTTTAGTAATTGCACCTTACATTGCCGTTGATTCTTCGACGACCAAAGCAATGGCAGGTATCAATATTGAAGCAATGACCCCACAATTGGCTTCTGAATTGCCTGTTTCTGAAGGAATTAAGAACTTAGGTGAAAAAATGGACAAAGGCCTTTCTTCAGGGGTAACCTTGAATATTCCAGAAAATGGGCTTGAAAATAATCTATTAAA
>JBBAKZ010000103.1:0-8858 GCA_040403275.1 Arcicella sp.
AATCACTAATCCAAGCCCGAGATTGACCGTGTTGGTGAAAAGGCACCTTCCCGATGGCCAAAGGAAACGATTTTTGTGCCGACGACATCCCCGTAAGGCGTTGTCCATTACGAATTGATTCGGGCAATTGTTCCCCAAACATTTCTTTCAATTTGGGTTTATAATCGAATAAATCCAATTGAGAAGGAGCGCCTGATTGAAATAAATAAATAATCCGTTTGGCTTTTGGGGCAAAATGTGGGCCTTTCAAGCCATCACCTGCAAGGGCTTCCAAAGGGTTCAGCATTGAACCCAAAGCGGCTGCCCCAAGTGTTAAACCCGACCTGAATAAAAATTCACGACGGCTTAATTGATGTTCAACTTCTTGTATGTGATTCATATTATGGATTAATGGAAAGTTTTTCACGGTGAACGGCACACAGTGAATGAGATTTTGACTGCAATACACTATATCTAATTACCCGTGTTTAAGGTCATGTTTTTACTTGCTAAATTATCTTATTTAAAATCAAACGCAAAACCGTTTACCGTGAACCGTTCAGCGTTTTATAACCGTTCCATCAAAATTTATTAAAGTCATTGCCAAAACTGTATTGGCTGCTAACTCATGCTGATTCAAAGTTTTATCAACTGCTGATTCTCCGATTGACAATAATTCTTTGATTCGTTTGGGATTTTTCTGAATAGCCAATAATTCTTCTTGATACATCTCTTTTAAAATATTTACCTCCTCCTTGCGAGGATAACGAGATTCCATCGCTTTGTAGGCAAGCGTTATCCGTCCTTCTTGTGTTGTGCCTCCTTCACGCATCATTCGCTCGGCTAATTTGCGAGCGGCTTCATTATATTGCGGGTCATTCATCATGACCAGTGACTGCAAAGGTGTTGAGGTTTTCTGACGTTTCACCACACAAAAATACCGTTCGGGTGCATCAAAAGTTATGGCGGATGGAGGAGGAGAAGACCGTTTCCAAATGGTATAAAGTCCTCTGCGGTACAATGAATCGCCGTGTTGTTGTTTGTAAGAAGTGGCATTCCGAGTTGCCAAAGCCTCCCAAATGCCAGCGGGTTGGTAAGGATACACACTCGGCCCTCCGATTTTACGAACCAATAATCCACTACCTGCCAGCACTGCATCCCGAATTTGTTCGTGCGAATAACGATAACTCGGCCCACGAGCCAGTAAACGATTTTCAGCATCTATTTCCATCAAATCTTGTCTTTTTAAGGATGATTGTTGATACGTTGCCGACATCACAATGAGTTTTTGCATGGCTTTTACGTCCCAATTTGAGACCCTGAATTGCGTGGCTAACCAGTCTAAAAGTTCAGGATGAGAGGGCATTTCACCCTGGTTTCCGAAATCATCGGCGGTTTTTGAAAGTCCAAAGCCGAAGTAATTTTGCCAAAAACGATTCATTACTACTCTGGAAAAAAGTGGATTGCGTTCATCCAAAAGCCATTGAGCAAGCCCCAACAGGTTTTTAGGAAAATTATCATCAAACGGCAAAATTTTGTTAATCACGCCATACGAAACCTCCGTAGAGGGCGCATCGTAAGCACCACGATTTAGAATAAATGTCTTACGAGGCATTTTGAGGTCACTCATGACCATTACTTCTTTTTCATCCGTAATTAACTGCGTTTCTTTGGCTCTTAACTTTATCAAATTCCGAGCATATACATCAAAATAAGGGTCGAAATTGAGTCGGTAATAATCAAAAAGTGCTTGGTATTGTTGCTCCGTCCAGTTCTTTTTAGGCGTTTTCAAAATAACTGAAACTTGTTCTTTCTTTTTGGCAATTCCCAGTACTTCAATGGGTGCCAATTGGCGTTCATATATTTTGAATTCATCGACGGCAAAATTGTCTAACGTTTCATGAAATTCCTTGCCAAGCATCAAAGGTAGATCGGTCCAATGGGTGTTATGTTCGCCGTGTTTGATTGATTTTGTGAGATTATCTACTAACAAATTGCGTTGCATTTCTTTGCCATCCAGATAAAGTTTTATGCCCGAAGCCCTGCTACTTCCATCGTAGGTTAGGGTAATATTCTGCCATTTTTTATACGTAATTTTTTCAGAGGTAACAAAATCAATGCAGTTGGCGGGCCAAACGTAGCTAAAACTTACCTGTAAAGTGCCAACTTTCAATAACCAGCAACGATAGCCTCTGCGTCCTTCAAATTCACCATTATCAGAAGTGTATATGGGGCCAAATTGCCCAGGTTTTAGGGCATTTACCCACAAACTGATGGAAAAAGGCTGATTTCTTTCAAAATCTAATTGTCGATGAAAATCAATCCCACATTCGCCTTTAAGCAAAATTCCATTACCAATAGCGCCTTTGATGAATTTTGGTCGTCTATCCCAATCGCCTGCAACTTCTGCATTTATTGAATCAACGGCCATGTTTTGATAAGCCGCCGGCTTAAATGTTATGATTTCTTTGTTAAGTTTATCATCCTTTTTTTTCTCTTTTTTAAGTATATTTCTTTCAAAAGGGAAATCAGCAACCAGATGCTTTTTACTAATGGCATATTTAGCGGGATTTTTTTGGGCTTCCGCAATCCATTGCTCAAAATTGGCTTTATAAATAGGCTGGGTTGGTTTTATTGCATTTTCTTGAGGAGCAATCTGCGTGCGGATATACTTCAATTTAGCCGATATTTCGGGCGTTGAAATAATAACCGTTGGCGATGCTTCACCGTTGTAAGGAATAATCCCAGATTCATTATTCTGATTAAAAAAATGGGAAAGTTGATAGAATTCCTTTTGTGCAATTGGGTCATATTTATGGTCGTGGCATCTGGCACATTCTACCGTCAAACCCAAAAATGCTTTGCCAAACATTCCCACTCGGTCCAAAACATATTCCGTACGATATTCTTCTTCAACCACGCCACCTTCTTGCGTTTGTGGATGATTTCTGAGAAAACAAGTCGCTAATTTTTGCTCATTTGTGGCATTCGGTAATAAATCACCCGCCAATTGGTAGGTCACAAATTTATCGTAAGGAAGATTTTTGTTGAAAGAATTGATTACCCAATCTCTCCACGGCGATACATTTCGCATGCCATCATCTTGATACCCGTGCGAGTCGGCGTAGCGAGCCAAATCCAACCATTCAACACCAATTTTTTCGCCATAATGGGGGGATTTTAATAACCTATCCACTACTTTTTCGTAGGCATTGGCGGATTTATCCTTCAAAAAATTGTCTAATTCTTGTAGGGTGGGAGGAAGGCCAGTAATATCCATTGAAACTCTACGTAACAAGGTTTCTTTATCGGCTTGGTCGGAATGTTTTATCTTTTTTTCTTCTAATTTTTGTAAAACGAAATTATCAATCGGGTTTTTAATCCATTGGTTTTCAGTAACTTTTGGGATTTCTGAATTCTCGATTTTAGCAAAAGACCAATGTTCTTTGTATTCGGCACCCTGCTGAATCCATTTGATAAGGAGCGCTTTTTCTTCGTCGGTAAGCGAAAGATTAGATTTTGGCGTGGGCATTATCTCATCGGGGTCGTGTGAGAGAATCCTTTTAACTAATTCACTTTTATCGATGTTTCCAGAAACGATGGCGGAACGGCCACTTTTGAGTTTTTCTGTTGCACCTTCAAAAGTAACCAATTGCAAACCTGCCTCTACTTTCGTTTTATCAGGGCCATGACATTTAAAACACCTATCCGACAAAATAGGCTTGATATGCAGATTATAATCAACAGTTTGGGGAAGTTTTTCTTCAAAGGCTACTATGGCGGGTGGAATTTCTTTTCCGCCACAATTGAATAAAATAATGCAGGATGAAACGGCGAAAATTTTTGCTAATATTCTGATTATCATAATTTTACTTCATGTTAAAAATATCAGTGTAAATATAATCTTGAAAAAGTGATATTTCAAGTAGTATTAAATTTATGCCTTTAAAAACGAATATTTATGCTTACAGAGCATGGTAAGATTTTGGACTTTGATTAATGGAAAATTGACCAAAAAATTGCGATAAATAATATTTGTAAACCTAATAAAAATGAATAATTCTCTGTTTGGGATAAATTATTTTTACTTATTATTTTATAAAATATAATTATTCAAATAATTTAAAAAATTAAGCCGTTGATTAATAGGTAATTATAAAATTATTTTTTGAATATTTGCAGCAAATTTTAATAGAGCAATTAATCTTTAAGTACAAAATATTAATCTTAAACAATTAACAATCATGGCAATCAGCAAAACGTATTCTAAAAGCAAACCCGTTTGTAAAGTAACATTTGAAGTATCTGGCGACACAGTAAATGGGGCAAAATCAGTGAGTTTATTAGGAGATTTCAACGAATGGAATCCAACGGCATTGAAAAAACAAAAAGATGGTACTTTTAAAGCATCCGTTGAATTGGAAAAAGGGAAAGAATTTGCGTTCCGTTATTTAGTGGATAACGATGTGTGGATTAACGACGAAGCAGCGGATAAATATGTAGCAAACGGTGTATCCTATGATGAGAATTCGGTAGTGGTTCTTTAATTTTCGGCAACCGGATAAAGGCAAACGGTGAAGGGTTTACTTATCTAAAAATTAACGCAAAAGATAGACTAAAATAGATTAATTTATCTTTTGCGTTTGACATTAACTAAAAATATCAAGTATAAAACCGTTCACCGTGAACCGTTCACCGTTTACCAATGAGATTATACTTTCACAATTATCTTCTTGTCATACATCGCCCAAAGTATGCCTAGCCAAATGGCGATAACCGTAAGAGCGCCGGCTAAGGAAGCGTGGTAAGGATTTGAGAAGACCGAAACAATCCAATTTTTATACATCCAACTTTGAGAATTTACTTGTTCTCCATTCGCATCAGTAATTTTTATCATCCTCAAAATTCTTGGAATTAATCCCGACAAAAAGAAAACGGTAATGGCATTTACCCCGTACACGACAAACGGTTTTGTCCATTTTTGGTAGCCTTTTACATCAATGAGCCAGTAAAAACTGGCTAAAAAACAGACGGCCAATCCAGAAGTCAAAAGTACATAAGAACTCGTCCAGAGCGCTTTGTTGATGGGAAAACCCGCTTCATTCCAAGCCCAACCTAATGCCATCAATACACATCCGAACAGGTACATAGAGGTCAATTTTTCGGTAACTTCTTTGTCTTTTCGTTCCAACCAAGTTCCCGTTAAAACGCCCGAAAGCCCCGTAGCAATGGCGGGGAGTGTGCTCAATAATCCTTCGGGGTCCCAAGTCTTGGCAACTTTATAGAGATGTGCCGTTCCAAGAATGATTCTATCAAGATAAGCGCCTAAATTAAATTCAGGCTCAAGATTGGCAGGTCCAAAATCAGGGACAGCAACAACAGTCATCAGAATCCAATAACCAATTAATATCGACGCAAAAATGATTTGTTGGGTTCGGTTTTTCGTGGTTAAAAAAAGCAAAGAACAAACCAAAAATACCATGGCAATCCGTTGCAAAACCCCAGGAATCCGAACAACAGCAATATCAAATTTTGGAAATAAAGAGAGAAAAAGCCCTAAGCCAAAGAGTTTGAGCGAACGAATAAATATTTTGATAATGGTCTGTGTATCAGCTACTTTATTTTGAAAAGCAAAAGAAATTGACACACCGACGATGAATAAAAAGAAGGGAAAAACTAAATCTGTCGGTGTGCAACCGTTCCATTCGGCGTGGTCGAGGGGAGCGTAAATATGTCCCCAATCGCCAGGATTATTGACCAAAATCATCATGGCAACCGTCATGCCTCGAAATACATCAAGTGATAGTAAGCGTTTATTCATAAAATGGATAACGAACGTTCATGTTCGCATTTTCAATTTTCAGTTTGTGATTTTACGAATTTAGTGTTTTTTCAATTCGATACAACCAAAAAGACCTCCAAAATTTGAAGGTCTTTTTGTTGGAATTAAATCTTATTCCTAATTCTCCGCCCGATAATACATCGTAGAACAATTCTCTTTCTTCAATATTTTATTGGCTTGCTGTGCAATATCTAAAGTTGTAACTGCCTGAATATTAGCAGATTCCTGATTGGCATATGCTACATTACCAGCATTAGCCGCAAAAGCCAGATTCATGGCACGGTTCAATAATTCCACTTCCGAAAATACCAAAGTTGATTCTGCTTGATTTTTTACTTTCGCTAATTCTTCTTCCGAAACTGGATTGTTTAAGAAATCATTCAACACCTCTTGAATAGCGGCATCGCCTGCCTCAATGCTCACACCTTGGTTCAAATTTCCCTGAATAACCATTAAGCCTGGGTCGAGCGAAGCCGTTACGTAGGCATTAACGGAATTGAATATCTGATTTTCTTTTACTAACTGATTGTACAACCTTGAGGATTTGCTTCGTCCCAACATATCGCTTGCCAAATCAAGCGCATTGAAACCAAGATCGTGTCGTCCTTGGGTGTGATAAACCTTGTAAATGGCATTTAAAGGCACTTTTGCCGAAGTTTCCAAGAACCGAGCGGAGGTTTGGATCCCTTCGATTGGCAGGTTTTTCAGCGGCACATTTCCCGCTGGAATTGGCTCAAACCATTTCTTACAAAGTTGTTTTACTTGCTCCACGGTCACATTTCCAGCTACTACTAAATTGGCATTATTGGGCAAATAATGTTTGTAGAAAAATCCTTTCACATCGTCCATTACCGCATTTTCAATGTGTGAAATTTCTTTACCGATGGTTGCCCATTTGTACGGATGCGTTTGGTAGGCGAGTGGGCGAAGTTTCAGCCAAACGTCTCCGTAGGGCTGATTTAAATAGCGTTGTTTGAACTCCTCAATGACTACTTTTTGTTGTACATCTAAAACCTTCTGGTCGAACGAAAGTGACATCATACGGTCGGATTCCAACCAAAAAGCCGTTTCCAAATTCACAGAAGGCAGCGTAATATAATAATTTGTAATATCAGGTGAAGTAAAAGCGTTATTCTCCCCACCGACCTTTTGCAAGGGCGTATCGTAGGAAGGAATATTTTTTGAACCGCCAAACATCAAATGTTCAAATAAATGGGCAAAACCCGTTTTGTGTTCTTCTTCATCCCTTGAACCCACATTGTAGACAATATTCACTGCGGCAAATGGTGTGGAATGATCTAGGTGGACATATACTTTTAATCCGTTATCTAATACAAAATGTTCGTAAGTTATCATTTTTAAGCGATGAGCTGCGAGCAATCAGCCTTCAGCTTTGTTTTAAATTATAAAATCTCGTAATTTTCAATTAACAAATATACGCTAACTAAACTGTTTCTATCAGGCAAACAATTCCATATATGGCCAAAATACTTCATTTTCTTTTCATTACGCTAATCTCATTGCTCATTGCTTATCGCTCGAACAGTCAAATATTAAGTGATGCCGTGACTCGTCAGCAAATTTCGCAGGGTTTAGACAAAATGTATTCGTATGATTTTAAGGAATCAGCGGAGATTTTTCTCAAGATCAAGGCAAAATATCCAGCGCACCCTGTTTTCTATACTTTGATGGCGATTCAAACGGAACTTCAATATTTTCCTCTAAAAGATTATCCAGCCCAACAAAAGGTTTATCTTGCTTATCTAAACCAAAGTAGAAATTTGGCCGAAGCCATGTTGGATAAAAATGAAGATGATATTGAAGCCAGTTTTTTTGAGCTGGCAACTTTAGGGTATTTGGTTGCTCATGATGCTGATAATCAAGAATTTATGAAAGCCGTTGGCGTGGCAAAAAAGGCTTATTCTCACCTAAAAAGAGGTTTGTCATTAACGGATAAACAACCCGAATTTCTGTATTCATCGGGGATTTACAATTATTTTCGGGTAGAATATCCAGAAACCCACCCCGTAATTAAAACGGTAATTTGGATGTTTGCGGATGGAAATAAGAAATTAGGTTTACAGCAACTAGATTTGGCAACTCGCAAAACAATCTTCGTGAAAAATGAAGCTACTTTTTATGCAGGATACGTTTACACTAAATATGAATCGAATTTTGCTAAAGCGCTGACTTACAATAATATATTAATTGAAAAGCATCCCGACAATTTGCTGTATCAAATGCAAAGAGCCGAATTGCTGACGGCAGTCGGCCGTTATGACGAAGCAGAAGAATATGCCGATAAAATCGTAAAACAGAAAGGAATGATGTTTCACTGTGCAGGAACAATTTTCAAAGGAATAATTACCGAGAAAGCAAAAAAAGACGATAAAACAGCGGAAATATTGTTGCAAAAAGCCGTAAGAATGCCTTTTGATGAACGTTTAACGAAGGACTATCACGCTCTTGCTTATTTGGGACTTGCCCGGATTGCCAAGCGTGCAGGAGAAGTAGATAGTATGAAAGAGTATTCCAAAAAAGCCTTAAAAATGGCAGAATATAAATCAACACTGGCCGAAGTAAAAGCGATGTTGAAGTAACTTTTCGATGTTCGGTGTTCGGAAAACGAACATCAAACATCGAAAATCATCCACGCATTTCTTGCAATAATTTATTAGCAAAAATAAATTCGTTTAATTCTTCCACATCGGATGTTCGGATGTTTAAATTATCACCTTCCCACAGTTTTCTACCTTTATATAAAAACATAATTTTTTGCCCCATCCCGATTACTGAATTCATATCGTGCGTGATGACAACCGTTGTAATGTTGAATTCATCGGTAATCTCTTTAATTAATTCGTCAATTTTTACGGATGTGAGCGGGTCAAGTCCAGAATTTGGCTCATCACAAAAAAGATATTTGGGGTTCATTACAATCGCTCTGGCAATACCAACCCGTTTTTTCATGCCACCCGAAATTTCGGAAGGCATTCGTAAGCCTACATTTTCTAATTGAACTCGTTGTAAGCAAAAT
>JBBAKZ010000104.1:0-1150 GCA_040403275.1 Arcicella sp.
GCATCGCATCTACCGACATTTCCATTTTTGCCGACCGCATCATCATGTTTGAATAAAAGGGTTGAGGCGTATAACTTTGGTCTATTTCGATGATGTCAATGGCTTCTCCCATTTGTTCCCCAATGCCTTCCAAAAGGAATTTTGCTTTTTCTTTAGCCGCCTGTAAAGCCTTGATTTTGATGTCTTTACGGAGTTGTTCAATTCTTGAAAACTCATAACGGTCGATGTTTATAAAGGCCATTCATTTCTCATCAACCTTTGAGATAATGCCATCAATTCTGTAAAGATTAGCCACTTTCAAAATATAACTTTTACTTTCTAAAAAGGTGAGTGGCTTCTTTTTCCCCCACCATTCACGGTAGCCATTGATGGCGCCAATGGTAAAATTTTCTTTTGGAATTCCAGCTTCTTCTACGGCTTTTTGAAGTTGTTTTTCCAAAACCATAATATCAACCTTATTTTTGTTATCCTTATCCTTAAAATACTCACGAAGCGAGACGGTTACGAATATTTCGTCGGGCAGTACTTCTTGTTCGGCACTACCAGTTACTTCAATTTTTTTGATGAGTGGTTTTTCCATAATTACTTGTTGGGCATTACTCACGAAGGCACTCGTGAAGATTAAAGCACTGATTAAGGCAGACTTCGTTAATTTGTTCATTTGTTCTTTTATTTGGTTTAGTTTAAGAACGAGCGTATTTCGTAGGAAAGTATTTATTAACAAAAGATTAACGTTTGGAGCAGTAAGTAGTTGGCCTTTAGCAATTGGCTTTCCAGAAAAGCAAAAAAACTGTTACTTCCTGCCCAATGCCAAAAGCCGACTGCCAAAAGCTATTCACACAACACATATAAATCACTCAAGTTCCTTCCTAAGCCATCATAATCTAATCCATATCCCAATACGAATTTATTTTCAATTTCAAAGCCAACGTATTGAACATCAATGGGTTGTTTCAAGGCTTTTGGTTTTTGAAAAAGGGTAACAATGGCCAACGATGCAGGATTTTGTGCCAAAAGTTGTTGCTTAATTTCAACCATGGTTAAGCCCGTATCCACGATGTCCTCCAAGACAATTACATCCCGATTCTCGATGTTTTCCAACAGTCCCAAAATTTGGTGAACTTTGCCCGTTGATTCGGTGGCTTGATAA
>JBBAKZ010000104.1:1160-8839 GCA_040403275.1 Arcicella sp.
TAATTTCACAAGCCACCGTTACCGACTTCATCAGTTCGGCGGCAAACATAAATGAGCCGTTGAGAATGGCCAGAAAAAGTGGGCGTTTACCCGCATAATCTTGATTGATTTGCAAGCCCAATTCAGTAATTCTTTTTTCAATAATGGTTTTTTCAATAAAAACTTCAAAATGCTTGTCGTGTACTTGGATTGTTGGTTTCATAAATGCTGATTCAGTTTCGACAAAAATAAGTGAAAAGGTTGGTAAGTTTAAGATGAAAAAGGTTTATGTTCACGTAAAGTCGCTAAGTCTCAAAGGACTTGATTGACATATACTTATTTTCTTTGCGTCTCATCGACTTTGCGTGAATAAATAAAATACTTTTTACCGTAGCTTTTCGTTAATTTTACAATAAAATAAGAGGCACAAAAAATGAAAAAAGAGGTAAAATTTAGGATAATCATCAAGATATTTTCAATTGTTTTTTTGTTGGTTTCAAATGCGCAAACTGCCTCAGCACAGTGGTGGAAAGATACTGAAAAGGCAGAAAAAGAGCGTTCGAAAGGAATGTTGTTGCTTACTAATGAAGTGCAGATTGAGGCAACTACGGCCATTAACCACATGTATAATTTTAAATTCTACGAAGCCGAAAAAGAATTTAATTACCTGAAAGTCAAGTATCCCGACCACCCATTGCCTGAATTTTTAATGGGTTTGATGGAATGGTGGAAGATTGTGCCCAATACTGAAAATGCCCTTTACGACGAAAAATGTTTGGCCTACATGGATAAAAGTATCGAAAAAGCCGAGAAGATTTGGGACGATTCTGAAAATCCTGAATCCGCATTTTTTATGGCGGCGGCTTATGCTTTTAAAGGGCGTTTGCATTCGGAAAGAAAACATTGGTCGAAGGCAACTTTTGCGGCAAAAAACGCTTTAAAATATTTGGATAAATCTCGGTCATTTTCAGATTTTAGTCCAGAATTAATGTTCGGTGATGGCTTGTATAATTATTATTTTTATTACGTCAAAGAAAATTATCCCTTGCTTCGTCCCGTGCTTTGGTTGTTTCCAAAAGGCGATAAACCCAAAGGAATTTCGCAATTAGAGAAGGTCAGTTACAATGCTTTTTACACTCGTACCGAAGCCCGTTATTTCCTTTTGCAGATTTATGGACTTGAAAATATGAATGATAAGGCGCTGAATTTGGCAAAATATACGCATCAAAGTTATCCAGATAATCCATTTTTTGAACGTTTTCATGCTCGCAGTGCCTTTGTGTTGGGTCATGTTGCAGAAGCCAAAGAGCTGTCTAAGAGCATTTTAACAAAAATTAGCGAACATTATCCAGGGTATGAAGGCGTGAGTGGGCGTTATGCCTCCTACATTTTGGCGTATTATGCTTACAATTACGACAAGGATATGAAAAGTGCTAAAGAATATTACTTAAAAACGATTGAATTTGCCAAAAATACAGGCACTACAAGTTCTGGATATTATTGGTCTTCGATGTTGGCTTTGGGTAAAATTGCTTCGCAGGAACAGGATTACGACACGGCCATTGAATACTTTAAACAGGTAATTGACGATACCGACCGCAAAGCTACTCAACGAGATGAAGCGAAGAAATTATTGACGGAGGCGAAAAAGGCGAGGAGAAAAAAGAAGTAAATTGATCATAAAAGAGCCATATCTCAGTCAGATATGGCTCTTTTTTTAGGTATTATTTTGAAAATTTATTCATATAATATGTTTGTGTACGAGCGATAATCACCCCTCCAATGAATTATTACAACTATTACTTTGGGTGTGTTCATAAACTAGCTAATTCAGACTTTAACTATTGGTTTAGCAATTATCAATTTGAGTGTAAGAAATCTATCAGGAACCGCCATTCCTTCTCAATGGGAAAAAGATGGAAAGAATATTGCATTGGAACTCTTGTCCTAAACCTTTATTTTTGTTGAAATTCACAAGCAACAAAATCCATGAAAAAACTACTTTTACTTTCCCTTTTATTCCTCAATTTCTATAGTATTGCTCAAAAATCAGAAACCGTTACGGCCATAAAAGCTGGTCGAATGTTTGATGCTGAACGAGGACAATTCTTTGAAAATCAAATAGTTATTGTTCAAAATAACATTATTTCAGAAGTTGGAACGAACCTGAAAATTCCGGCAAATGCCACGATTATTGACCTGAGCAAACAAACGCTTTTGCCAGGACTGATTGACTGCCATACCCACATCACCTCGCAACCCGAAAATTATTTGGAAGATCTTTTTCGGAAGTCGCCAATTGATTACGCAGTAGAAGCGCATATTTATGCCAAACGTACTTTGGAAGCAGGTTTCACGACTTGCCGAGATGTTGGTTCCAACGAATACATAGATGTTGCCTTACGAAATTCAATCAATGCGGGCAAAACAATTGGTCCGAGATTATACGTTTCTGGTCCATTTATTGGGGCTACGGGAAGTCACGGAGATTTAACAGGATTTTCGCCTTATGTACATTTTCAGGCGGTTTCGGGTATTGCTGATGGTGCGGACGCCATTAGAAAACAAGTGCGTACAAATATAAAATACGGGGCAGATTTGATAAAATTTGGCGCAACGGCTGGTGTTTTATCGGAAGAAGAATCCGTTGGCGCACCGCAATATTCGCAAGAAGAAATGAATGTATTGGTGGCTGAAGCTAATCTTTGGGGTAAAAAAGTAGCTGCTCATGCCCACGGAGCCGAAGGCATCAATATGGCTATTAAAGCGGGCGTTTCATCCATCGAACACGGCAGTTTTTTGAACGATGAAGGTATCAAATTAATGAAAGAAAAAGGCACTTATTTGGTGGCGGATATTTATAATGATGATTTTATTTTGGCGGAATATGCTAAATTGGGTTTTCCCGAAAAAACCATTAATAAAGAGAAGTTAGTTGGAAAAGCACAAAGAGAAAACTTCCAAAAAGCAGCGAAAGCGGGCGTGAAAATTGCCTACGGAACTGATGCAGGCGTTTATCCACACGGAGATAATGCAAAACAGTTTTTTTACATGGTGAAATTTGGCTTAACTCCCGCCCAAGCCATTCAATCTGCTACGATAAATGCCGCCGATTTGATTGGCGTAAAAGATAAAATCGGTTCAATTACGGTTGGAAAATTTGCCGATTTTGTGGCTGTTGATGGCAATCCAGAACAAGATATCTCGGTGATTTCTACGAAAATGGTTTTTGTCATGAAAGATGGCAAGGTATATTTGAATAAAGTGAAATAGAAATATTTTATATAAAAAAGCCTTCAAATCGCAACGTACAGCAATTTGAAGGCTTTTTTTGAACTGAAAATAAAATTATAATGGGAATAATAGTCTTCTATTCCAGCCCAAAGTGAGGATTATAAATTATTCCAAACAAATTCCCCCAAGGGTCTTTTACCATCGCCACTTTTATGCCTCCGCCTACGTCCGTAGGTTTTTCGTATTCGGTGGCTCCCATAGAAATTAATTTTGCGAAAATTGCGTCAATATCCTCCACGCCCCAATAAGTATTCACGCCTTCCGATTTGGTTTTTACCGCTCCTTCTTCGGGTTGCAAGCCCAATTCAAAACCTGCTACATTGAATCCAACGTAAAACGGTTCATCAAAATAAGGGGGAAATTCGAGTAAATTGGTGTACCATGCTTTGG
This sequence comes from Arcicella sp., assembly GCA_040403275.1. Classification (GTDB taxonomy): domain Bacteria; phylum Bacteroidota; class Bacteroidia; order Cytophagales; family Spirosomataceae; genus Arcicella. Next base: position 4,824 of record JBBAKZ010000104.1, read on the forward strand.
CTTTTTCGATGTCCGAAACCCTGTAAATAGTTGTTCTGAGTCCTAAAAGTTGCATAAAGTTATGGATTAGATTTTCAATTCAAATATACAATTTTCTGACAATAGAATAACATCCTAACTCTTTCAACCTTGAATTTTACGTTGTTCTTACGGTTTTTTTTTCGTAAAATTGTTACTACTAATAAAGATTGGTTGGGATAACGATTGAAGATTTAAATTAAATCGAAAATCGAAAATCGAAAATCGAAAATCGAAAATCGAAATATGACTTCACGAGAAAAAATAAAATTAGTTTTTGACGAAATGGGCAAGGTAGTTATTGGCCATGAAAAATTGACTAACCGGCTTTTAATTGGACTCTTTACGGGTGGACACGTGCTGTTAGAAGGCGTTCCTGGACTTGCTAAAACATTAGCAATCAACACCTTATCAAAAATACTTGACCTTCATTTTCACCGTATTCAATTTACGCCCGATTTATTACCCGCCGACTTAATCGGAACGATGATTTATAGTCGCAAATTGGATGATTTTGAGGTAAAGAAAGGACCTATTTTTGCCAATATTATTCTTGCCGATGAAATAAATCGAGCGCCTGCCAAAGTACAATCCGCTTTATTGGAAGCCATGCAGGAAAAACAAGTAACCTTGGGAGACGAAAGTTATCCCCTCGATAAACCATTTTTGGTTTTAGCTACGCAAAATCCCGTGGAACAAGAAGGAACTTTTCCATTGCCCGAAGCCCAGGTGGATAGGTTTATGCTCAAAGTTTTTATGGATTATTTAAATAAGGAGCAAGAATTGGAGATAATGCGGAAAATGTCTAATATGGAGTTTAGTTATCAGCCCAAAGCCATTTTAACGAAGCAAGATATTTTCAATATTAGAAAGGAAATCAATAATATTACAATCTCCGAAACCTTAGAAAAGTACATTATCGAATTGATTTTTGCGACTCGAAAACCGGGAGATTATGGCTTGCGTGAAGAGGCTCGTTACGTGCAATTTGGTGCATCTCCCCGGGCAAGTATCAACATGAATTTAGCCTCAAAAGTACTTGCATACCTCGACGGACGGGATTACGTACTTCCGGAAGATATCAAAGAAATTGCTCCTGATGTCCTCAATCACAGAATTATGTTGAATTATGAAGCCGAAGCCGATGGCATCACAACCATGCAAGTTATTGATACCATTCTGAGAAAGGTAGCCATTGGAAGGTAATTTTCGATGTTTGATGTTCGATTTTCGATGTTCGTTTGTGGTTCAGCCAAACATCGAAAACCGAACATCGAACATCAAAATGCCAACATTTTTACGGCTGTTATGGCTGCTTCGTCGCCTTTGTTGCCATGAATTCCTCCCGCACGGTCGATTGCTTGTTGTTCAGTATTTGGGGTCAACACCCCGAAGATTACAGGCTTATCGTACTTCAAACTCACATTTGTCAATCCTTGCGCTACGGCATGATTGATGTAGTCATTGTGCTTTGTTCCACCTTGGATCACGCAGCCAATGCAAATAATCGCATCAATGTCGGTTTTTTGAGCCATTTTTTGAGCGCCAAAAGTTAATTCGTAACTTCCAGGCACATTGACTCTTACGATATTTTCCTCCGTTGCGCCATAGGCCAAAAGCGTTTTTTTCGCTCCTTCTGCAAGCGCCTCGGTAATTTCTTCATTCCATTCCGCTACCACAATAGCGAAACGTTTTTGACTAATATCGGGTAGATTATTGGTCGAAAATATACTTAAATTTTTATGTGCTGAAGACATGATTCAATTAATAATTAAAAGTGAAAACTTGATAGTTAAAAAAAAAGGAACAGAACAATAGCCCTATTCCTTTTCAACTGAATTCTTATTTTGAAGCTAAGTAATTTTTAATCAACTATTAATTGTTAATTATTACCTATAAACTATTCTGCTCCTTCCAACATTGCTTTGTATTTCTTAGCACTTACGGCTTCCGAAGACTCGGCGTATTTTTCAACAATTTCTGAATAAACGGCCAAAGCCTCTTTTGGTTCTTTATTCGCTTCAAGCGCAGCGGCTAATTTCATCATGTAGGCAGGCGTAAAGAATTTATTAGCCTTATATTCTGATGCTTTTTTATAATAATCAACGGCATCCCCGTAAGCTTTCTTTTCAGCGTAAGCATCTCCAATTAATGAATATGCCCGAGCCTGAACCAATAAATCTGAACTACTGAAAGATTTCAATTGCTCAATGGCTGCATCGTATTTGCCTTCTTTCAAGTTAGCGACACCTGCGTAGAAATTGGCCAAATTTCCTGTATTTCCACCGAAATCACCCGCAATTTTTGCCATTTCTTTTGCCGCTACCTTATTTGAATCAGCTTCAAATTTATAGACTGCACTAAATAACTTCGCCTGACCTTCCTCGTCTTGTGATGAAGTCCACGCTTTGTATCCAAAATAACCCACAATCGCTAATAACAAGGCTCCAGCAACGCCATAGATTATCGTTTTATTTTTTTCTACTGTCGTTTGAACTATACTTATTTCATGCTGTAATTCATGTTGTAAGCCTTCAGCACTCTCCAAAAATTCAAGTGATGATTTTTCTACTTTCTTTGCCATTGGTTTGGTTAATCGTTATGGTTAATAGTTAGCAATCTTTTGTGCGTAATTAAATATACCTGAAGATAATTAACTTAATGAAATCCGTAATATAAAATCGGAGTGCAAAATTATGAAAACTCTTGCAATATTCCATGTTATAAGAGAATCTTTTAAAGGCAAGATCAAAAAAATGCCAGAGTTACAGAATAGAGGTCAGATTAATGAGGTTAGGGAATAGAGACATATAATTATGAGAAATAAAGTCTAATCTCTATTCTCTGAACTCTTTACTCTAAAAATCACCTTCCCCTAAGCCAACTTTCGGGATTGATTTTATCAAAATTTCGCCAAACTTGGAAATTGATTTCTGAGGTTCCGTCATTGTCGGTGGCTACAACGCCAATTTTTTGACCAGAACTAATTTTTTGTCCTGTAGAAACGTTGACGTTCGCCAATTTACTGTATACCGTAAAATAATCGCCGTGTTGTACCGCCACAATCATATTTGCCCCAGGAATTGAAACCACCGATTGCACAATGCCGTCGTAGACAACCTTTACATCATTGCCCGCACTGGTTTGAATATCTACCCCATTATTATTTGTTCTAATTCCCTTCAAGACGGGATGATTATGCACACCAAAATGGTCGGAAATAAATCCAGAGCCAACGGGCCACGGCATGCGCCCACGCAAGGCAGAAAACGAACTAGCCAATTTGCTTTCTTCGGCGGTCATGGAAATGGTTTTATTGCTCGATGCTACTGACTTATTCGATTTTGTTTCGTCCTTGCGTTCACGTTCGAGTGAGCGTTTTATTTCTCGTTCCACAATTCTGGCAATCATATTTTCCAATTTCTCAACGGCTTGTTTATTGCTTGCTAATTGATTTTTAAGTTCTTTTTCCTTCTGATTCAACTGTTTAACCACACTCGATTGTTTGCCTTTTAGGTTCTGCAAATTTTGGGTTTCTGTAATTTTTTCCCGCAAAACAACCTCTTGTTCTTGCTTTTTATGCAATACATTCACTTGTTCAGCTAACAATTCTGTGCGTACTTTTTGAATCAAAACGGCCTGTTTCTCACGGGCTTGAGAATATTGTTGCAGGTATTTATACCGTCTAACTAATTGATTAAAATTTGAGGAAGAAAACAGAAAGCTTAACTTATTGAATTTATTACTGGTTTTAGCAGAAGAATAAATCATTTTGGCATATTCTTCTTTCAATTTTTCTAAATTTCCGGAAAGTTCAGTGGTTACTCGGGTGAGTTCTTGCGCTTCATTTTCAAGCAATTGTTGATTTTCGGAGATAATATCAATCTGTTTGGTTTGCTTGTTGATACGCTCGCCAATGGCGTTTAATTTACCTACGCTGACTTCCTTTTTCTGTTCTGTTTTCTCAATAATTTTATTGATTTCCCGAATTTTCTGGA
>JBBAKZ010000105.1:0-7503 GCA_040403275.1 Arcicella sp.
AGGGAAAGTTTATGTTCAATTCAGAATTTCTGAAAAAGGAAGAATAGATAATTTGAATTTTTTGAAAAGCCTTGGTTTTGGGTGTGATGAAGAGGCGATAATAATTGTTAAAACAATGCGTAAAGGGACTACTGCTACAAATAATAATATATTTGTCTCGTCCCTTTATACTGTCATACACTTTTTTTAAGCTCAACAAAGATTAATTGTATTATTCATAATACAAAATTGTAGCAATTCATCAATCTTCAATTTTCTAAAACTCTTCAAACTTTTTCCTACATTTGTACATGGAAAATTTTGTAGTTTCAGCCCGTAAATATCGCCCACAATTATTTGATTCGGTGGTCGGGCAATCGCATATCACCACGACCCTTAAAAATGCTATTCGTACCAATCATTTAGCCCAAGCCTTCTTGTTTTGTGGTCCACGAGGCGTTGGAAAAACCACTTGTGCGAGGATTTTAGCCAAAACTATTAACTGCGAAAACCTTACCCAAGAGGCAGAAGCCTGTGGCAATTGCGATTCCTGCGTTTCGTTTCAGAATAATGCTTCTTTTAATATTCACGAATTAGATGCAGCATCCAATAATTCGGTTGATGATATTCGTAATTTAATTGACCAAGTGCGGTATCCTCCGCAATCGGGCAAATATAAAATCTATATCATTGATGAGGTTCACATGCTTTCAACGAGTGCTTTCAATGCCTTTTTGAAGACTTTGGAGGAACCGCCATCTTACGCCATTTTTATTTTGGCAACCACCGAAAAGCATAAAATTCTTCCTACCATCTTATCCCGTTGTCAGATATTTGATTTCAATAGAATTCAGATTAATGACATGACTTTGCATTTATCGCAAATTGCTGCAAAAGAAGGCGTTATTGCGGATTTGGAAGCATTGGAATTGATTGCTCAAAAGGCAGATGGGGGTCTTCGTGATGCCCTTTCAATGTTTGATTTAAACGTTACTTTCTCGAAAGATAATATCCTCAAATACGTCGAAGTACTTGACAATCTGCACATTCTGGATTACGATTATTATTTCAAAATGACCGATGCGCTCTTGAATTCTAAGGTTTCGGATTCGTTTTTATTGTTTGATGAAATCTTAAAAAAAGGCTTTGACGGACATCAATTTATCGTTGGACTATTGGAGCATTTTAGAAATTTATTGGTGTGTAAAGACCCCGTAACGGTCACATTATTACAAGTTTCAGAGTCGGTTCAGAAGAAATATTTAGAACAATCGGCGGCGGCACCTTATTCATTTTTATTATCAGCTTTAAGCATTGGTTCAACTTGTGATTTGAATTACAAAGCGGCTAAAAACCAGAAACTGCACGTAGAAATCTGTCTCTTGAAATTGGCAAATATCGCCAATCTCTTGAACTTAGCCTCACTACCCGCCACGGAGGGCGATGGCGGGGGAAAGTAGTTAAGGGGGAGGAAATAGAGAAAGGAGAAGGGAGAAAAGAAGAAACAAAAGACTCATCCCAATCTACATTATCTAATCCTCAACCCTCAACCCCTAACCACCAACCCCTAAGACCTAACACCTCTATGGGTAAATTGAGAAGTACGGCAACGCTTGGAAAAACCGTAGCCCAACAAGTTACGCAAACTGTTTCGGAGGCACAAGCACCTGTAATTCGGCAAAATAAGCCTTTCACGATTAATGAATTACAACCTATTTGGGATCAATTAATCAAGGATTTGGAAGCACGGAGACGATTTAGTGAGTACGTAATTTTGAACAGAAAGTTTACGTTAAAAGGCACAACCATTCATTTGGAAGTAGATAATGAAATTCAAATCGACCTTTTAACGACTACTTTGCGAACGGAGGTTTTGAATTTTTTACGTGGAGAATTACAGAATTCAAGTATTCATTTAGAAATTGTGGTAGCCGAACAAGAAAAAACGACTTTAATTTATACCCAAGCCGATAAATTTAGGTTTTTAGCCGAAAAAAATCCCGCTTTGAATGAATTAAGAAGTGTCTTGGGCTTGGATTATGATTATTGATTTTCAAAAGCCCAACAAACATTGGGCTTTTTGTTTTTATAAATACACACAGCATGAAAGCGATTATTGAAACTAAGATTATTAAAAATTATACCATTATCGGCCAAGGATTGGCGGGATCGATTCTTGCTTATTTTTTGTTGAAGGAAGGCCAAAAAGTTAAAATTTTTAATGCACCCAATATTCCTTCGTCTTCTAAAGTTGCGGCAGGAATTTACAATCCAGTTACGGGTAAAAGATTGGTTAAGACCTGGTTAGCTGATATAATATTTCCATTTTTAGCAGATTTTTATCCACAATTGGAACAAGAATTGAACGCCAAATTCTTTCATCCCATGTCACTTTTTCATCCTTTTCCTGATGAAGCCTCGCAAAAATTTTTCAAAAGCGATCACGTTACGGATGATTTTTCTGATTATTGTAGTTTAATCTTTGAAAATAGCACTCGCCAAGAAATTGTCAATAGCACCCTCGGTGGAATAACCATGAAACACGCTGGTTGGGTAGATTTAAAAGTGATGTTGAATGCCTTTCGAGACTATTTTTTAGCGAGAAATATTCTTTTTGAGACGAAGGAACCTCCTAAAATTTCGGAAGATATAACCATTTTTTGTGAAGGATTTAATGGCAAATTCAATCCACATTTCAGATATTTACCTTTCAATCCCGTAAAAGGTGAGATTTTGGACATTGAAATAAAGAACCTTGATTTGCCAGAAATTATCAACCAAGGGGTTTTTGTAATTCCGCTCGAAAAAAATACCTTCAGACTCGGAGCAACCTATAAATGGGATGTCTTGGATTTTAATGCCACAGAAGAGGGAAAAGATATTTTAACTGAAAAATATCAAAAACTAATGAAACCGCAGATGCGTGTACTTTCCCAATTGGCAGGCGTAAGACCCGCCACCAAGGACCGTCGCCCATTTTTAGGAATGCACGCTGAGCGGGAAAATATCGGCATTTTTAATGGTTTTGGCTCTAAAGGAGTATCTCTAGCCCCCTTTTTTGGTAAACAATTTGTGGATTTTCTAGTCTATCAAAAAGAACTTCATCCAGAAGTCAATATTAATCGTTTTGCTTCGTTATATTTAGGCTGTTAAAAGCTACGTTTTGATTGGTATTTAGTTCCATGTACTTAGTTATCAAAAATCTAATACACCTAAATACACCGAAACAAAGTATGTAATACCGATAACTAAGCAATCAAAAGACCTAAAATATAAAATGAGAAAAGTATTACTCTTCATGCTATTTATTCTGACTTTCTATTATTCGGAGGCTCAGAATTTTTTCCCTACGCAAGAGCCTTTTGGAAAAAATAGAATTCAATATCGACCTTTTAAATGGCAGGTTTTAACTTCACAAAATTTTGAGGTTTACTTTTATGAAGGTGGACAAAAAACAGCAACTTTAGCAATTCAGTTGGCAGAAACTGATTTTGACCGAATCACGGAGATTTTGGGTTATTCACCTTTTAGTCGCACGAAAGTATTTATTTACACCTCTACCCAAGACCTTAATCAAAGTAATGTTGGCTTAAATCTTTCGAACGAGCGTGAAATTAAGGAAGAAAATTTGGCAAAATCTCGCATCGAAATTGCTTATTCTGGCAATTCAGCTTCATTCAGAAAAGACCTTATTCGGGAAGTATCTCATGTGTACGTGCATGACATGTTGTACGGAGGAAGCATCAAAGAATCACTGCAAAATTCCTTGCTTTTGAGCGTTCCAGATTGGTTCATGAATGGCATAACTACCTACATATCAGAAGGTTGGAGCACAGAAATGGATTCCTATGTGCGTGATGCCATCTCTAATAAAACGCTGAGAAAACCAAGCCAAACCTTTGGCAAAGAATCTGCATTGGTGGGTCAATCAATTTGGAATTTTGTGGCTGAAAGATACGGAAAAGACAATATTTCAAATATCCTTAACCTCACCCGAATTATCCGAAATGAGCAAACTTCTATTTCGAGTACATTAGGAATGCCATTCAGTAAAGTCATCAAAGAATGGCGTGAATATTATGCTGCTATGACGGATAATGTAAATGCTAGTTATATTGCCAATAACTACGATTTCAAAGTCAAAGAAGTAAAATTTAATAGTTCGGATCGAGTAAATAAGTTTAAAATAAGTCCAGATGGCGCCTTTTTGGCTTTTTCAAGAAATGAATTAGGGCGTTCGTCAGTGGAAATAATGGACTTGAAAACCAAACGAACCGTTAATATCTTAACCTCAGGCTATAAAACCTTAAATCAATCCATCGACTATAATACTCCCCTCCTATGTTGGACAAAAGGCGGTACTTTAGCAGTGATTTATGAAGATCAAGGAAACGTAATTCTACACATTTACAATGATATTTCCGAGAAAGATTTAACGGGAAAATTTGCGTCGAGAAAGTATTTGAAAGACTTTGATCAAGTGCAAGATTTTGACGTTTCGGATAACGGAACGACGCTTGTTTTGAGTGCCATTAGCAAAGGACAAAACGATTTATTCTTTTACGACCTAGCTAGGGGCAGAATTACCCAATTAACCAATGACCTTTACGATGACCTTAATCCACGCTTTGTCGGTTCGGCGGGTAAATTAATTTTTAGTTCAAATCGATTAAAAGATTCTTTGGATGCTGATAAAGGTTCTTATAAAACGCTCACCAATAAGTTCAATTTGTTTCTTCATGAAGGTAAATCCAAACAAGAAACCGTTAGGCGTTTGGTGGATTCGATGGGTTCAATTTCTAACCCCGTGGTAGCGGATGGAAATACGGTTTATTTCTTGAGCGATGAGCGAGGAATCCGAAATATTTATCGACTTACGGCTAGTGATTCTACCTTAGTTCAAGTAAGTAATTCACGCAACGACATCTTGGATTTTGACTATTCTATAGGCTCAAATGGTTTGGTAATGAAAACGATAGAAGGAAATTCTGAGATTATTTCATTCAAACAAAAAGCTGATTTTACCGCTAAAAATAACCTTCCTTACACGGGTCGAAATGTAAAATTATACGGCATTGTTCAAAATACTGCCACACCAAACGATAAGTCCAAAACAGACAATTTGGCGGCAATTACGACTCCAGAAACCCCCATTACAAAATCTAAAATTATTTTGGAGAAAGGTGAAATTGATACAGAGAATTATCAATTTGATTCAGGTACCTTTACCAAAAAGATTACGGATGTTCAGCCGAATGCCACAAAAAATGAGAAGAAAAATAAGGTCGAAAAAATTATTTTATCCAAACAAAATAGAAAAGAAAATATTAAAATCAGAGGTCCTGTTGATTACAATAATCCTTTTGTCGTAAACAAAACCGACCTTGATTTTGTGGTTGATCCATTACCTCAACGTGGTTTCGGGTTGAAAGGAACCATTAACATGAATGATTTATTGGAAAATCATCATTTGCAAGGAGGGATTTTTATTACACCAAATTTGAAAAATTCTGATTTGTGGGGACAATATTCTTACTTGGCAAAACGCATTGATTATAGTGTTCGATTCGACCGTCGTACAATTACTGAGGACGTTGAACAGGGAGCTAAAAAATACCGTTTTAATAAACTCACACTTTCGGCTTCTTATCCAATTAATACCAATACAAGAGTTACGGTTTCACCTTCTTATACAACAAACCGCTACTTAGATTTAGCCAATCTTTCTACGCCTGATGGCTTTTCGGATTACGTAGGTGGACGAGCAGAATTTGTTTATGACAACACAATAAGTCATGGTTTAAACCAATTAGAAGGTACTCGAGTTCGTATTCGTTTCGATCACTATACCGGCTTGAGTAAGGCAAGTGATGGTTTTGACCGCTTTTATGCAGACATCAGACATTATCTTAGATTCGGGAAAGGGTTAATTTTAGCGACTCGTATATCAGGTGGACATTCTTTTGGAGGCGCTCCAAAACAGACAATTATGGGTGGTATGGACAACTGGTTGGAGTGTCAATATGAAAACCGCACCGATAATAATAATCCATTTAATAATTCAAGATTCGATAATAAAGATATTTTATTTTTGGATTATGCAACACCCTTAAGAGGATTTAATGTCAATAAATTGTCGGGCGTGAGTCATTTAGCGTTTAATTTTGAACTAAGATTACCCGTTGCCAAATACATTTACAATGGTCCAATTTACAGTAATTTCTTTAAAAATTTACTGCTTACCACCTTCACAGATGTGGGAACCGCTTGGACGGGCGTTGGACCTTTTGCCCGTAAAAACGGATTTAATACCAGTGAAATCGGTGGAGGTTCATTGCCATTTCGGGCTACAGTGACGGATTTTAGAAATCCATTTTTGATTGGTTATGGCGTAGGTGCCCGAACCACTTTATTAGGGTATTACCTAAAATATGACCTTGGTTGGGGTTGGGAAAATAAGGAAGTTAAAGCGCCAATTTCTTACGTGACATTGGGATACGATTTTTAAGAATTAGTAAAAATTATTTTTTAAAGAAGCCTTTGCCTTGTGCAGAGGCTTCCGTTTTTTGAATTTATTTTGCCAAATAAACAAAATCATGAAACTATTTTATACATTTATTCTACTCTTTAGCATCAAATCCTTCCTAATTCAAGGTCAAAATGTAAATTTCACTTCCTCCAATCTACCCATTCTTACAATTAATACGAACGGAAAAACGATATTTAATGATCCAAAAATTTTGGCCGATATGCAATTGATTTATAATGGCGTTGGTAAAATAAATGCCGTTACGGATAAACCAACCGGATACCTGGGTAAAACGGGAATTGAATTTAGAGGTTCAACATCGCAGCAATTATTTCCCAAAAAACCTTTTGGACTTGAACTATGGGTAGATTCTACCCAGAAAAGTCGCAAGTTTGCCCTTTTAGGTATGCCCGAAGAATCTGACTGGGTTTTGAATGCAACGTACAATGACAAAACGCTCATGCGGGATGTATTATCCTATGATTTAGCAAACCGTATGGGACGTTATGCCACTCGTTCTCGCTACTGTGAAATGGTTATTAATGATAAATACGAAGGGCTTTATATTTTAATGGAAAAAATCAAAAAAGATAAGAGTCGAGTGGACATTTCGACTTTGAAATTAACTGATAATACGGGTGATGACGTGACGGGAGGCTATATTTTGAAAATTGATAAAACTGAAGGTTCACCTTCAAAACTTTGGAATACTAGTTTGACCGTTGGCACACAGACCTACACCATACCGATTCAAATTGAATACCCAAAAATTACGGATATTACCGAAGCTCAATTTAATTACATTAAGAAATATATTACTGATTTTGAAATTTCTTTAATTTCTATCCAATCTGCGCTTGTTGGTTATCCCCGACTTTTGTTTTATTTCCTAGCTTTCTTTTGTTTTATTTCCTAGCTTGCTTTTTGTTATATGCTTTTTTCGGACTGACCCTCTCCCTCCCAAGCCACAACCCAATGCAAGCGTCATTTCTGAT
>JBBAKZ010000105.1:7513-8728 GCA_040403275.1 Arcicella sp.
AATGTGGACGGATATCGTCTCAGCACGTATTTTTACAAAGAAAAGGACTCAAAAGGTGGTAAACTAAAAATGGGACCGGCTTGGGACTATAACTTGGCTTTTGGCAATGCTGATTACCTTGAAGGTTATAAATCAACGGGGTGGCAATACAAAATCAATGACTTGGCCATTCCTGCAAAAGACACTTATTTCCTTTCGCCAACGTGGTGGGAACGCCTTTCAGCTGATTCAACTTTCAGATATAAGGCTTCCAAACGCTGGGAAGTATTACGTAAAACAGCCCTCAATCCCGACAGAATTAATGCTTGGATGGATTCAACCGCCAATGTTTTGCAAGAGCCAAGAATCAGAAATAATAATAGATGGACGGGTGTTTTGGGTTATAAAATTTGGCCAAATTACTTCGTCGGAGCCACTTACGAACAAGAAACGGCTTGGATGAAAGACTGGATTCGCCAAAGAACCGTTTGGTTGGATGCACAATTAAAAGTATTTGGTCAGCCGCTGGCTAATGAAGAAGAAATTGCCAAAAAATTCCCTTTAAACGTTTTCCCAAATCCAACAGAATCTGAAACAACCATTGAATTTGAGGTTTTGAAGAAAGGAAAAGTAAGGATCAATATGTATGATTTTACTGGAAAACTGTTGAAAACGGTTTTGGAAGAAGACAAAAATATTAATACGTATCAAATAAAATTAAATAGCGAAAACCTTTCTTCTGGCATATATTTGATTGATTATCAATTAAATGATGTTCACGTAGAGAGTATGAGAATTATGAAAAAATAGTTATCAATTATCAGTTAAAATGCGTCCAATTTTGAAATAAAAGTTCCATAACCTGTAATTAATAACTGATATTTAGTAAAAACTCATCCCTCAAAAGCCACTTTCACGTGCGAGCCATCGCAATAGGGTTTATTTTGAGAAGCACCGCAACGACAAAAAGCCGTTGTTTGGGATTTTAACGATTCATTGCCCAATTTATCTTTCACCTTCAAATTTCCATACACCAATAGAGGCCCATTCTCCAAAACTTCCACGACTGTTTTAATATTTTCTTGACTTTCTTGGTTTGCGTCATCATTCATAAAATAGGTCAATGCGGCTGATGGACAGGCTTTTATTTGGTTAATAATTTCCTCCGTTTGTCCATTTTCCGCTTTTACCCATGGACGTTTGCGTGGGTCGAAAACTTGTGGAAGTCCACGAAAA
>JBBAKZ010000106.1:0-1411 GCA_040403275.1 Arcicella sp.
TTCTCGGTGAATGCTATTACTTTTTACGATCGTAAAAACAATACCATCTAATTCCAACGAAGGATTAAGTAAAGCCCGCACTTCTGAAATTCTTTCCAACAATACAACCAATCCTTGATAAGCAAGTTGTTCTGGCAACGTCGTGATAAGACAATTATTGGAGGCTTGCATGGGTATAAATCAAGTAAATTTTTTTCATTCAAATTTCGTGAACCTCCCAAAACCCCCGAGAGCGTATTTTTGGGTAATTGCGCTTCTCTTTCTAAAGTAGCTATTGAAATAGCAGAACGACGTTTGAGAAATTTTAATAAAGTATCTTGTGTGAGCATATTTTAGCTTATTTTTTTAAACAAAAACAGTAAAATTGTTTGTAACAATAAACAAATTATTGGTTTTTATCCAACATTTATGAGGCAACGGAAATTGTAAATTTAAAAGTACCAGACATTGCACGAAACCTCAATTTAGGTGATTGAAAGCACCATTGATTTATCAGAAAACCAAAAAGGAACTATGTTCTTCAATAATGCCGTTCGCTTTTTCAACTTAGATGAAAGGACATTTAACTAATTATTGAAGACCTAGCAAAAACGCAGGGATCAACTTTTATAGACTTCGTTCGATATTTAAACTAAAACTATATTTTGAAGACCAAATTCTTACTTTGCCAAGCCAAAAAACAATATTCACAATCGTTCAAAAAAGAATAATTCTAAAATTGATTTGGAATTTATACAACAAACTCATAAATGGGTAGTTACAATTAAAATCATTAAACCATAAAAAAATGCGAATATTTTTTACAGGAGGATCGGGAAAAGCAGGAAAACACGCAGTTGCCTACCTTATTGAGCAAGGACATAGTGTACTAAATGTTGACCTAGCACCTTTGAATCACCCAGGAGTAGATAATTTGATTGCCGATATTACAGATTCTGGCCAAATGTTTAATGCCATAAGTTCGTATGCGGGGTTAGCTGAATTGGAGGCAGGTAATGGCGTACCAAAATTTGATGCGGTTGTACATTTTGCGGCAGTACCCAGAATATTAATCAAACCAGATAATGAAACTTTTCGGGTTAATACCATAGGTACTTATAATGTCATTGAGGCGGCTGTTAAACTTGGCATTAAAAAAATTATTATCGCTTCTTCAGAAACGACCTACGGAATTTGTTTCTCAGATGGCCAAACCGACCCGAAATCGTTACCTCTTGAAGAAGATTATGACGTTGACCCAATGGATAGCTACGGATTATCGAAGGTTGTCAATGAAAAAACAGCACGGAGCTTCCAGCGGCGGTCAGGCTTTGATATCTATGCCCTTCGCATCGGAAATGTGATTGAACCTCACGAATATGCTGCACTCTTTCCTCATTATTTTAATCATCCTGAGGTGCGTCGTAGAAAT
>JBBAKZ010000106.1:1421-6374 GCA_040403275.1 Arcicella sp.
CTTGAAAAAAGACGGGCTTGGCTATCAGGTTTTCAATGCAGGAAATGATCATAATGGAGCCATAATTCCTAGTAAAGAATTGGCTGAAAAGTTCTTCCCGAATGTACCCATAACTCGTGAATTGGGCGAACATGAAGCGCTATTTTCAAACCGTAAAATACGTGAAGTTTTGGGTTTTAAAGAACAACATAACTGGAAAAAATACGTAAAATAAGCAAAATTCCAAAATCTAGGATAATTAATTCTATCCTAGATTTTGAGTTTTTAAAATACTTAAAAGATAAAGCTGGGTTATTAATTTTTGCAGAATATTTAAGTTTCTAGGAAGAATTCGGGTAAACGCACAATAGAATTATATTAAAATTTTAGATTAAGTATAAATGCTTTTGAAAAGTCTTTTCCTGACAGCGAAACGATATTGACCTGCAAAAAATAAAATGGCGAATTTGAATCTCGATAACATGAAAAAACAGACCTACGATGCCATTGTTATCGGATCAGGCATCAGTGGCGGTTGGGCAGCTAAGGAATTGACTGGCAAAGGTTTACAAACTTTGGTTTTAGAACGTGGACGTGATGTCAAACATATTCAAGACTATCCAACCACCATGAAAGATCCATGGGAATTGGAACATCGGGGGCAAGTACCGCTTGAATTGAAAAAAGAGTATAAAACAGCCAGCAAAAACTACATTTTTAGCGAATCAACGGCTCATTTTTTGACAAAAGATGAGGAACAACCTTATATTCAAGATAAACCTTACGACTGGATTCAAGCCTATCAAGTAGGTGGACGTTCCTTACTTTGGGGACGAATGACACAGCGTTGGAGTGATTTTGATTTTGAAGGACCTGCTCGTGATGGTTTTGCAGTGGATTGGGCAATTCGTTATAAAGATTTAGCAGATTGGTACACGAATGTTGAAAAGTTTGTAGGAATTGCGGGTAATCGAGACGGTTTGGCCACTTTACCCGACGGTGCATTTCTGCCACCACACGAAATGAGTTGTGTTGAAAAATACTTTAAAGGCAAAGTTGCGGAAAGATATCCGGAGCGACACGTTATAATTGGACGTGTTGCCCATTTGACCAAACCTCAACCTATTCACCTTGCACAGGGAAGAAGTAAATGCATGAATAGGAATATTTGCGAACGTGGATGTCCATACGGAGGCTATTTTAGCAGCAATGCTTCGACGCTACCTTGGGCGATGAAAACGGGGAAACTGACTATACGCCCACATTCGGTAGTTCACTCCATTATATTTGATGAAAAGAAAAATAAAGCAACGGGTGTTCGAATCATTGATGCCAACACCAAAGAAATGATTGAATATTATGCTAAAATCATTTTTGTTAATGCTTCAACGCTGGGTTCAAATTTAATTTTGCTCAATTCTCGCTCCAGTCGCTTCCCAAATGGTTTGGGAAATGACAATGGTTTACTCGGAAAACACATGGCTTTTCATAATTATCGGGGCAATATAACGGCAGAATTTGAGGGTTTTTTGGATAAAACAACCGATGGGAAAAGACCCAACGCCTGCTATATACCTCGTTTTAGAAACGTTATAAAACAAGAAACAGATTTTCTGAGAGGGTATGCCACTGCGTTTAGCACTTCAAGAACTGCCATGAATACTCAAGACGGAATTGGTGAAACCTTGAAAACTAATTTATTAAATCGTACTTTGGGGCATTGGCGAGTAAGTGCTCAAATGATGGGTGAGACCATTCCGAAAGAAAGTAGCACGGTTTATTTAGACCCGCATTTGACCGATAAATATGGCATTCCACAATTACACGTTTCAGTAGGGTACGATGATAATGATGAAAAAATGCTCCAAGATTTCTTTGAACAATTTACGGAAATGTTTGAGCAATCGGGTTTTACAAATATTAAAAAAACGGATAGAAAACGAACGCCTGGCAATGAAAATCACGAGATGGGTGGTATTCGAATGGGAAAAGACCCCAAAACATCGCTTTTAAATAGTTTTAATCAACTACATAATTGTAAAAATGTATTCGTTACGGATGGCGCTTGCATGACTTCGACATCAACCCAAAATCCTTCCCTTACCTATATGGCCTTGACGGCTAGGGCAGTTGATTACGCAGTTAAAGCACTGAAAAACAATAATTTATAATCAAAAAAATCAGTAGAAATGGTTAATCAAACCCGCAGAGATTTTATAAATACAACCGCAAGTTTATTAAGTTTTGCCATAGCCGAACCTGTTTTTGGGTTGAATAAAAAAAAACCACTTCTGGCATTTTCAACCTTGGGCTGTCCAAAATGGACTTTTGCTCAAATTGTGAAATGTGCCAATGAAAATGGCTATCAAGGCATTGAAATGCGAGGCATTTTGGGTGAATTGGATTTACCTAAATGCCCTGAATTTAGCTCTGAAAATATAACCGCAACTCGCCATTTGTTGGAGGATAATCACCTGAAAATCGTGGATTTAGGTTCTTCCGCCAAAATGCACTTTGCCGATGCGGTCAAAAGAAAAGCAAATTTGGATGATGCTAAACGGTTTATTGATTTGGCACAAAAACTCGATTGCCCTAATATCCGAGTATTTCCCGACGATTTGCCCAAAGACCAAAAGGATAACGAAACGGTAGATTGGATTATTAAAAATTTAGTAGAATTGGGCGAATATTCCAAAGGAAGTTCGGTCAATATTCTGCTCGAATCACACGGGAAAGTCGTTTACAGCGATATGTTGTATAAAATAATGTACGCTGCCGAACATCCGAATGTGGGTTTGGTTTGGGATTTTTTCAATATGTGGTCAGTCACCAAAGAATCGCCAAAAGATGTTCATAAAAAACTTAAAAAATACATTAAACACGTCCACGTCAAAGATGCTAAATTGGCAAACGGCAAAGAGGAATATACGCTTTTAGGCGAAGGGGAAGCTCCTGTGGCGGAAGCTCTGATTGCCTTAAAACAAGATGGCTTTAAAGGATATTATAGTTTTGAATGGGAAAAGATGTGGCATCCTGAAATTCAAGAACCTGAAATTGCCATACCGCACTATGCGAAAGCAATTCAACAATATTGGTAAAGAATAATTGTATGAACTATTTTTTGGAGGAGCTAAGATTCACATTTTATTTAAGTTCACCGCTTTATGCAATACTTTATCAATTAATGGATCTGACAGCCACAATTATGACATTTTATACCGCTTACTTTTTGTAAAGTATCGTATTTTATCAGAGATTAGTAATTCGTTCAGTTCCAGCGATGCGATTGGTCGGTAAAATTAAGTTGCGGCAAGAGTTTTCCTTCTTCAATGTACGAAAGCGAAACTTGAAAACGAAGTATATGGCAGTAGGCTTTTGGTGAAAGTCCAAATTGTTGATTGAAATAATAATTGATTTTTCGCTCATTCCAAACCACTTTTTGGAGAGTACCTTAATAAAATTTTCTCCGTTTGCGTAATAATCAAAAATATTTTATCAGTTTATATTTTGATTAGAAACCTGATGGAGTTCATAGATTCTATGTATGAATTAACTTTTAGTTTTATTGATTATTGAGCTAGATATGATTTGTTTTAAGATTTTCTCAAAAATGTTGCGGCCAAAATTAGGGTAGATTAAGGTGTAACGAAGACAATAACGGTCATTTAGAATTCAAATCTAACGCTCAACTATCCCCATATTTAGCTAATTTAGGTACTCAATATACTCGATGTGATTTCAAGACAATTCTAGGGTTCAAATCCATTTATTCAACTTTGATGTATAAACTTATCAGGTTACATCTGGGTCAAAATAGGGCAACGTTTATTTACAGCATTGAAGAGCTCAGGAAATTACTACAGGTGGATAAGGATAAATATAATAATTTGAACGATTTTAAAAATCGTGTTCTAGAACCCGTAAAGGTTGAATTAAATCAAATAAACGGGATTCCCCCGCCTCGCTCGCCGCATGGGTTGGCAGTATTTTAATTACGGAAGTAGTGGAATGGAAATCCCTTTTATCTATTTTTCGAGATTCCCTGAGCAATAGCGCTAATTTTGTTAACAAAAACAATTGACACAAATAATTATGATAAAATCGATTTTAAAACCATGCATTACTGGAATAATTTTATGCTTATCTGTTTCATTATTTGCTCAAAAACCAAATAATTTACAAGACATTATTTTGCAAGATATTTCTAATAGATTTCAGGTATCTATTCCAGGCGCATTGAACAAGACCATTAAGCAAACGGCCATTTTTAATGTGGCTATCATACCCATGGATTTGATTGGGAGGATGAAACTTCAGTGGCACGACAACAAGGAACAACTGAGTAATGAAAGTGAGGTCGAATTTGAAAATGATATGCTTAATTGTGTATCAGGTAAAGACTGGAAGGATAAGTTAGGGTATTTTACAAAAATTATGAAGCGAAAGCGATATTGTGAGAGGATTGGTTATTTAGATGCGGAAATGGGAGGAAAGTATTTTGAATTGCATTATTGCAGTTTCGTAAAAGACAATAAACTGGTTATCATTGAATATGGAATGAAATTTTCTGATTGTAGCATGAACGATTCAGCTAAAGAGAAAAAAAATTGTGAAATAGAAAAAAACAACAGACAAAATTTTATGGATTTTGGAATAGCAGAGATGGTTGTTCAAATGAAAATCGTAAAAAATTAAAGCTTATTCTGCTCCTTACCGCTCTTCGAGTTTAGGTCAATAAAGCGTAAATTTTTTGCATCCCTAGCGAGTGTCGCACTCGCCAACTTGCGAAAGCAAAAACTCGAATAATTAAGCCCTGATTATCAACAATAGAGTGATAAAATAATTGAGTGGTGCCAGGTTCTCAAACCTGACACTGAATCAGGTGCAGTAAGGTTCTCAAACCTTGTGTTGAGTGGTGTCAGGTTCTCAAACCTGACACTGAATCAGGTGCAGTAAGGTTCTCAAACCTTGTGT
>JBBAKZ010000106.1:6474-8699 GCA_040403275.1 Arcicella sp.
TGAGTGGTGTCAGGTTCTCAAACCTTGTGTTGCTGAAGCAAGTTGTCTGGTTCAGAGGCAACTGCCATGATAACGGAGTGGTTTTACCATCCGAGGAAATAGAAATCTAAATGTTCAATTTAGCACTGAACCCGCCACTTCGCCAAGCTGCTGTTAGTTGTTCGTTGTTTTCTCATCATGATTTCTTCCAATATGGACTTATTATTTTTCCTTCTTTGTGACTTAAAATTAGGAGAATAACTGTGGCAATGAAACAAAAAGCTATTGCTTGAATTGAACCCTCTGGTCCAAATTCTCCACCTGTAAACCATTCAGCACCTGCTATTTTAGAAGTAATCAATGTTTTTGAAATTGTATTTCCCGAAACATTCGCACCGAATATAGCAGATTGTGTAAAATTCCAAGCAAAATGAATAGCAATTGGAAACCATAAATTTCGTGAATAAATATAGGCAGATGCTAATAATAATCCTGCTTGAATTGCGAGTCCAATTGCAGCTGCTAACGAACTATTTGGATTAGCTAGATGCATTGCTCCAAATAGAATCGCTGATATTAATAGTGCAAAGTAACTACCTAATTTCTCCTCCGTTATTCTAAATATAATTCCTCGCATTAAAATTTCTTCAAAAATTGTAGAAGTAAAAGCCATGGTAAAAGGCGGAACTAAAAAAAGAATTGGATTTATTGAAACTATTGAATAACCACCTTTTAGATAAATAACAAATATGGTTAATGATTGTAGTAAAACGCCAAATACAATTCCAATTGTCAAATGTTTGGGAAGTCCAATTTTTGAGAATTCTTCAATCTTTCTTTTTTCGTAAAATTTGAATAAGTAAGTGTAAGATACTATTGCAAGTATTGCAGCTACAATTCCAATGATTAAGTTTTTTATTTCTTTGTCTAATGCTGTTAGGTCTAAAAGTTTGCTAACCGATAATTGACCTAAGCTAACCATTACGCCACAAATTAAAAGTCCAATAATTATTTTAGTCAGTGGGAAATGAAGAATTTTTTTGTACATTTTTTATTTTTGTTTAAGCTTTCTAATTATTACGATGTGGTTTTACTATGACAGCTAACGAGTGTATAACCGCATAAAACCCTGTTTTTTTAGTTTCTATTGCGTCAATATCTCATATATCCGCAACGCTTCTGGAAGTTTCAAATTTTGAGTACGTCCATTTCCAAAAATAAACAAAGTTTTCTTAAAATCTAGTTACTCTTATAATCTTTATAATTATGAGTGGTGTCAGGTTCTCAAACCTGACACTAAATCAGGTGCAGTAAGGTTCTTGAGTGGGGTCAGGTTCTCAAACCTGACACTAGATTAAAATGGATGACAAGTATCCTACAAGCCACCATTTTTTGGAATAATTACCCTAATTTTCGATATTCGATAATCGAAAAACGAACCGAGCGACGGTCGCACCGAACCCCGAACATCGAACAACGAAAAACGAACCGGGCGACGGTCGCATCGAACATCAAACACCCCCATCAACCGCAACAACCTTTGAAGTCGTATAAGCACCGTTACCCAAAAGGTATTGTTTGCCGTTTACTTCTTGGTAAAATTCAACCCCAAACACCACCACAATCGGATGCGCACTGGCCGCAGGAAGTGGTAACGCCAACGTTTGTGCGGCCACCACCTCATTCGTTGTAACCGTTACCCCGTCCGAATCCATCGCCTCAAAATCAATGGACGAAGCAGAACCCACTAACTTTAAGTGAGTTGTTCCAGTCGGAGCGGACACATCACGAGTCGCATTAAACGCATCCACAGAGATTGCGTGAGCACCACTCAAACGAACAATCGTAGGCGTAAAGCCCATGAACGCAATCGTTGAAAGAATAGCTTTTTCATTAAATTCAAAGCCGTTCAATAATTCAATTTCAGCATCAATTACCCCACGCTGACCACGGTCATTCACCGCATCGGTAGCGATGATTTCACGCATCTTTTTGACCATACGTGAGGTCATCATTTTGTCAGAAATGTTGGCCACACCCTGACGAAAAGAATCACGGGCCGTTTTTCCAGCGGATGCTGCGTTACCAAATTCCGAATTGTTTTCCAACGTACGCACTGCCGTAATTGCCCGTGGTTTTTGGGCCTGTGAAATGTTCCCATTTGCCCCGAAAGTTAAGCCCCCGAACTTTCCTTGAATGCCGAGAATACCCGTTTATCTTGCCATTTTTAGCGAAAGTTTTAAAGT
>JBBAKZ010000107.1:0-8691 GCA_040403275.1 Arcicella sp.
AACTTATAGACTATGCCATGAAGATAAAAGCATACTGACCTTTTCGCATAGAATAGATGGTTACTCAAATCCAGTTTACGAACTTACCTCAAATTTCTCTATTGAGATAAAAACAAATTTTGGATACGGTGGTGTTAGTTATTTTTATACCAAATTGAAGTATAAAAACATTGAAATAACCCCGTTTTCTGATTGGATTACTTATGAATTTGCTCGTTTTAAAGAAATAATAAGATACACAAAGTCTCATATTTTAAAGAATGAATATTGGCAAGAAGCAATGGAGTTTTCTCGCACTGCATGTAATCTATCATTGACAGATGAAGTAAAGTTTGTAGAGAAATATGTTATTGACGAATGCGAAAAAATGGTTAGTGGCTTAGAAAACATATTTAATAAGGAGCATTTTACTTTTAAAAAAATTGAAGGTGAAGAATATTCTCTTGACAAGAAAGGACATGTTTTGGTGGAGTTTAGGGGTGAAAAGATTAGCGGTGCATTGGACTTTATATCTAAAATTTTAGAGTTTGACACAATTGCGGCAATAAAAACCTTCATAGCAAGAATTGAAGAGTGTAACAGAAGAATACAACCACTACTTGTGGAAGAAGCCAAAATCCTAAAAATAAAAATTGAAAATTTAACTAAGGAAAAGAATCAATTACAAACAAAGTATGACGAAGTTGTAAAAATAAACAATGATTACAATGGTAAACGGAGTAAGTTACAAACTGAGATGATTAGTCGAGGTGAACTAAATAAAGATTGGATTGATATTACGAAATTGGAGAGTGCCTTTATCAGCAAATTTCCTAATTATACTGAATTCAAAGAAGAGTATAAACGTGTCACAGAAAGTTACAGAATTCTCACAGAACAAATAAAGAACAATACAGAAGTTAGGGACAATATTATATGCTATAAAGAAAAAATTAATAAACACTTTGGGAAACAGAAAAATTGGTAATATTAAATAAGCCTCGTCGTGGCTGCCCCAACTGCCCACTAATCCCCGAACTGTCCGTAGTGTTCCGCAGGACACTATCTCCGTGGTCGGTGTCATCATCGCCCTTCCTTGGCTCTTAGTACCCTCTGTCCCCCACGGCTTGGTGTTGAACGGGGTCGCCCCAACTGTCCGTAGTGTTCCGCAGGACACTACGGATTACGGATGAAATAAGAGTGCTTGGGCAGCCCCGTCTTGACACGGCAAGTACCAAAAAAATAAGCACTTATGCATTGGATGGTGTCCTCACCAGACAACTTGCGATGGAAATACAAGTGTCTGATTTATAGATAATTACATATAAAACTGTTCGAGTTTTTGCTTTCGCAAGTGGGTTGCTCAGGAGACGCAACCACGGAGACGGAGGGTTTTACCAGCCACGCACCAAAACTGGCGGCGTGATTGCCCCACACTTTTTGATGCACTCCTTCATGGACACCTGGCGGAAAAGAGGAGAATCAGCCTAAGAAAACATCAAAATCACGCTTGATGTGTGCAACAATACCAAAAATTTGCTTAATTTAGTTCCAACAAATGCACGGTCAGCTCAAAATCAAAATCAATAAAAAAGAAAAAATGAATATAACAATCATTGGAGCCTCGGCTGGAATAGGATTAGAAACAGTAAAAAGAGGATTAAATAGAAATCACTCAATAACGACCCTTTCTCGTTCTGAAATTGGAATAGAAGGAAAAAAATCATTAAATAGGATACTCGGTGATGCAACTAACAAGGTTGATTTATTGAATTCAATTCAAAACGCAGATGCGCTAATTGTAACATTGGGTACTGGTAAGAATATGAAAACTACTACCCTCTTTTCAGATTTTGCAAAATTATTAGTAGAAATACAAAGGGAGAAAAAAATAGAAATTCCAATTATTTTTGTCACTGGATTTGGAGCTGGAGAAAGTAAGAATTATGTTTCTTGGCTTGTAAAAATGTTTTTAAAATACTTCTTAAAAGATGTTTATGCTGACAAAACTAAAATGGAAGAAATGATAACTAATTCCGACCTGAATTGGACAGTTGTGAGACCAGGAAGGCTATTAGACAAGGAGTTGACAGAAAAATACCGCATTGAAAACAGATTATTCAAAGGAATGAATATAGGCGGAATAAATAGAGCAGACGTAGCAGACTTTTTAATTAAACAAGCAGAAAAACAAACCGAACTAAAAAAGTACATTGCGTTATCTGAAAAATAGAAGAGGATAAAAACTGAACCGCTAACACGGCTAGTGTTATACTGAACATTTGTACTTTCTAAGCCCACCTTCGCCAATCCCAAAACCGCTGATGTTCTAACCTATCCCCTCAATATAAAAACCCATTCGACGTGCTTTACAGGAGCTTTTGAATTTTCTATCCCCTCAGTATCTTGCCCTTTTTCGTGTAAAATAAAGCACTGCATCTGTTTTTCTTGAATTAATTCAAGTGCCTATCCAAAAACCGTATCCTATATTTACTTTATTAATGCTAAATAGAATTTAAAGACGCATGGGAAAGTCAATCGAAGTTGATTGACCGATGGCCGGTTTTAATCAAAACGCAAGTATAATTAAGAAGATATGAAATTAACAACGCAACAATTTTTACAAGACACTGGTGCAAAAGTACCAATCATCTGCGGACCTATGTATCCGGGTTCTAATCCCGAATTGATTGCAGCAGTTTCAGAAGCGGGCGGTTTTGGCGTGGTTCAGCCCGTTACCATGACTTCCTTATACGGTCATGATTTTCGTAAAGGTTTGCAATTGATAAAGCAACTCACTAAAAAGCCATTTGGGGTGAATTTCACCATTTTCGGAGGTGCTAACCAAAAATACCACGAGCAGATGAAAACGTGGATGGAAATAGCGATTGAAGAAGACATCAAATTCTTTTTGACTTCCTTGGGAAAACCACATGAGGTGATCAAAAGAGCAAAAGAGAACGGCGTAAAGGTCTATCATGATGTTCATAATAAAAGGTGGCTTTAGCGATGATGGATGCCGGAGTAGATGGCTTGATTTGTCTCAATTGGAGAGCGGGTGGTCAAACAGGCGTTCAATCCGCCGAACAATTCATGGAAGACCTGAAGGATGTTAATGTTCCTTTGATATGTGCCGGTGGTATTAGTAATAAAGAAGATTATCAAAAAGCATTGGAGATGGGATATGCAGGCGTGCTAATGGGTACTCGATTTTTGGCAACCCATGAATGTCAAGTGTCCAATGCTTACAAACAAGCAATCGTCAACGCTGAGGAAAAAGACATTGTTTGGACGAACAAAATTGCGGGTAATAATTCCTCCATGATAAAAACGGACGACATTTTGAAAGGCGGTCTCCGAACCGGTCCGATGATCAATTTTATGCTGAAACATGATAAACTCAAAAAATACGCTCGGATGTATTTGATGAATCGAGGCTTAAAAAAATACAACCAAGCCGCCTTCGACGACAGCGTGCAGTATTGGCAAGCTGGAAAAGGCGTGGGAAATATCCCCTCGGTAAAATCAGCAAAAGAGGTGATTGATGAATTTAGAACCATTACCATTTAAAATCCAAAGAAGATGAACTCACTTTTTTACAGAAGAACACCAGTTTTCTAATATAAAAAGCCAGTAAAATCATGAATGAAAAAACATTAATCGAATATTTCTACCGATTTGAAAAAGAAAAGGCAAATCGTCCTTTTTTACATCAACTATTTGGTGATAGTTGGGAAACTTACACTTGGGCAGAAGCAGGCGACAAAGCCCGTAGGTTAGCTACTTGGCTCAAAAAACAATGCCCAAAAGAAAACGCACATATCAGTATTGTTTCTAAAAACTGTCGAGAGTGGTTGATAGCCGATATTGCCATTATGATGGCTGGTTTTGTGAGTGTGCCGTTTTACGCCAATATGACGGGAGAACAATTGAAAGAAGTCATCGCATTGGGAGATATTGACTTAGTTCTTTTTGGAAGAGTGGAAGGTTGGGACGACATGAAAAGAGGGATTCCGCCCAGCGTGAAAGTTGGGAAATTTCCACCGTATGCGGGAAATCCTACCATAGCCATTGGAACAGATTGGGAAACCATGATGAAAGAAAAGCCGTTGCAAGGCAACCCAATTCCAAAACAGGACGATGTTTGGTCTATCCTTTTTACTTCGGGTACTACGGGTACACCCAAAGGTGCCTTTTTCACGCAAGACAGAGTTACTGCCTTGCTCCAACATCCGTCTTCGGCTTATTGGCTTTTGTTAGAAGAAAAGAATGAAATTCGCTTTTTCTCTTATCTCCCGCTCAATCATATTGCTGAACGGGTGATTGAAGTGATGACCATTCGTTTTGGAGCAGAAATATCTTTTGTTGAAAGTTTGGACACTTTTGCTCAAAATTTGAAAGATACCAAACCCACCGCATTTTTGGCTGTTCCCCGCATTTGGACGAAGTTTAAACAAGGCATCTTAGCCAAAATACCACAAAATAAATTAGACACGCTACTCTGCATTCCCTTAGTGAATGGTTTTATCAGAAAGAAATTAAAAACAGCGTTAGGTTTGGAAAAATCAAGGATTTGTATCACGGGAGCAGCACCCATGACTGCTCATGATAAGGCTTGGTGGGTAAAATTAGGCATTCCTTTGAGTGAAGCTTATGGGTAAACAGAAGGTTTTGGCTATGGTACTTACATGCCTGTCGGGGGCATAAAACCCAGTAAGACCGGCAAAGCACACGAGGGATTTGAACTTAAAATTGACGAAAATACCGACGAAATTTTAATCAAATTGCCGATGGTGATGAATGGTTATTACAGAGACCCAGAAAAAACCCTAGAAACGATTCGAAATGGTTGGCTGCATACGGGCGATGCTGGCATAGTTGACAGCACTGGCTATTTGGCCATTACAGGACGGGTGAAAGATACGTTCAAGACTGAAAAAGGGGAATTTATCGTTCCCACAAAAATAGAAGATGAGTTCAGTCCCAACTCGGATATTGAACAACTTTGTTTACTGGGTTTAGGAATGCCACAACCTGTTATGGTTGTTGTTCCGTCTGAAAATGGTGCTAAAAAGTCCAAAACAGAATTGGCAAAAAGTATTGAAACAACCATGCTTGCCGTCAATGAAACATTGCCACGATACACTAAAGTGAGTACAGTTGTGATAGCAAAAGAGCCATTTACAATTGAAAATGGCTTATTGACACCGACTTTGAAAGTGAAACGTTTTAATGTTCATCAAAAATATGCCAGCCAGTTAAAAGCCTTTTGTGAGCATAAGGACAAGGTGATTTGGGCATAAATAACAATTTAAAATTAACCGGTATCATGCGATGCCTAACGGTGTATTATGACAAGTAAAATTGCATCCCCCTCAGGATTCCCCCTGTCAGAAAGTCAAATAAGACATTTGGCGAAAATCAACAATCCAATTAAAATGGGCTTTTTTCTTTTATATAAACTACCTGCGGCGTGGTTTATGGGTGTTCGGCTTAAAAAAGCGGATAATGAACGCGGTGAAGTGACATTGCCTTTTCATTGGGGCAGCCAAAACCCCTTCAAATCCATCTATTTTGCGGCACAAGCGGCGGCGGCGGAGCTTTCTACGGGTGCTTTGGGTACATTGGCAATCGAAGGGCGTGGTAAGATTTCAATGTTGGTGAGTCATATTGAAATGGATTTTACAAAAAAAGCCACTGCTAAGACCACTTTTACCTGCGAACAAGGTGCAGAAGTCTTTGAAGTAGTCGAACGTGCTATTCAAACAAAGGAGCCGCAAACGATTACGATGGTCTCGCACGGTGTGCAAGCAACGGGCGAATTGGTGTCAATCACTAGCGTCACGTGGTCTTTTAAAGCGAAATAGCGTTTGGAGGAACCTTCAGTTTAAAAGTCTATAGGATGGTGTTTTGCGGGAGCTTTTGAATTTTCTACCCCCGCAGCATTTTAGCGTTTTTCATATAAAATAAAGCACTGCATCTCGTTTTCTTGAATTAGTTCAAGTACATATTCAAAAGCCAAATCCTACCTTTGTCACAGTAATTCTAAATTGAATTGGAAATGGCAAACAAAAAGAATATTGGCTTTTCGCCTGAAGATTTTAAAAAGTCGTATGGGAAATATTACGACGAATCCAATTTAGAGATTGCCTTGGAGGTGCAATATGCGTTAGACAACACCCCATTTCCGGCGGGTGATTTACCCCCTTTTTCAGAAGCCTACTACTTGGAAGAAGAAGGTTATACCAAACTCGAAATGGGCTACACCGATGAACCAGACGGATCTTCTCATGTAGCTATGCTCACACAAATGCCAGGCGTAACACCCAACATGTGGGATTGGTGGTTTGGCTGGCACGGTTGTAAAGATAGTCGTTATAAATTATGGCATCCAAAGTCACACCTAAGTGCGGTGTGGGAAGATGGCAAAGATGATATTTCTTACATTGGCAGAAATTCACTGATTGAAGAATATATTGGCGAGGAATTTGCGGCCGCTGCTATTCAATTCAAAGCACCTACGGACTTTGGTTTTTCTTTTGAAGCCATTAAAGACCCCTCAAAAGCCGTTTACATCTGTGCCAGAATTGGGCATCCCTCCTTACCAATTGATTATGGTTATTTAGTACACCAGGTTCGAGCGGTTGAAGGCGGGTCGGAAATGCGTTCTCGTTTTTGGTTGGGAGGAAAATATATTCAGATTAGAAAAGCAGGCATTTTAGCAGACTTGGTTTCTTCATTTGCTCAAAAAATGAAGAAATTGCCGCCAAATTTTGCTTATAATGTAACCAAACATTGCTCGGAAGAAATGAATCATTTAGCGGCGTTTTTACCAAAATTATATGCCGAAATGAATCAGACGATTGAAAAATTGAACGTAGAAGGCAGGGTAGTTGAACGAACCGACGAAGATTTTGAAAATGTAGTATTTGGTTCATTATTCAATAAGATAGACCCCGGCAAAAGACCCATAAAGGTGGTAGAAGCCAAGTCGGTTCAAGACATTATTGAAACCATAAAATACGCTAAAACGTACGGCAAAAAAGTGACTGTTTGTTCGGGCGGACACAGTTGGAGTGCCAATCATTTGCGAGAGGACAGCATAATGATTATGATGAAAAATTTTAATCAATATGACATCAATCCCAAAGAAATGACCCTCACTGCGGGTCCTGGTGTGAGCGGTAGCGATTTGATGAAAGCACTTTATAAACACCACTTATTTTTCCCATTGGGACATTGCAAAGGCGTGTGTATTGGTGGTTATTTGCTACAAGGCGGCTATGGTTGGAATGGCAGAAAGACAGGCATCGCTTGCGAAAGTGTGATAGGCATTGACGTTGTAACGGCTGATGGCACCTACATTCACGCCAACGAAAGCAAAAATTCGGATATATTTTGGGCAGCACGTGGTTCGGGCGGTGGTTTTTTTGGGGTAGTCGTGCGATTTCATTTAAAATTATTTACGCTACCAAAATACAGAGCCGTTATTGTACACAATTTTTATATCAAACATTTGGAAGATGTTTACAATTGGGCGTATGAAGTAGGACCTACGGTACCAAAAGCCGTAGAGTTTCAAATGATCATGAGCAATAAAATGTCTAATTTTTTTGGTCCAGGAATTGAAGCAGTTGCACCCATTTTTGCCGATACCAAAGACGAATTCGAAGAAGCAATGGCATTTATGAAAAACAGTCCCATAAAAAAGAAAGCCTTGATTGCTACACCTGCTTTTAATCCAGGCATTGATATTTTATACAATACAGTTATGAGCCACTATCCCGAAAATTATTATTGGGGCGTTGATAATATGTGGACACATTCGCCCATTGAAGATTTGATGCCATTCATCAAAGAAATTGCTCGGACATTACCACCAGCACCAGCTCATTTTCTATGGTTGAATTGGCATCCCGGCAATATTCAATCGGATATGGTTTATTCAAATGAAGATGCTATTTATTTATCCCTTTATGGTGCTTGGAAAAATGCTGCTGATACGGCAAAATATGCCGATTGGGCAGTTAAAATTATGCAGAAAATGAGCCATTTGAGTACAGGAATCCAATTGGCAGATGAAGGTTTGCACAAAAGAACTGCACCTTTTTTATCTGATCCGAATTTAAAAAAAATACAAC
This sequence comes from Arcicella sp., assembly GCA_040403275.1. Classification (GTDB taxonomy): domain Bacteria; phylum Bacteroidota; class Bacteroidia; order Cytophagales; family Spirosomataceae; genus Arcicella. Next base: position 8,121 of record JBBAKZ010000107.1, read on the forward strand.
AAATTAGGGCAGAAAGAGACCCAGAAGGTTTATTTCACGAATGGCATAGCCGACCAGAAATTAAATAATTCTCACCTCAAGTATGCGAATCTGAATGTTTCGCATACTTTTTCATTTACTGGATAATATGATACATTTTACAGAATCTCAGGCTCGATTATTTTCCAACATTGCCTCATCGGTAGTCATGACGGTTGTCATGACAGGTGGAATGTTATGCGTGCATTCGGGCTATGGTCAAGATTTTTTCAAACTTTGGTTCAATGATTTTTTGGTGGGCTGTTGCATTGCTGTTCCTACTGGGTTGTTGATTGTACCAATTATATCAAAATGGGTTGACCGCCACCCGGGCAATAAAAATACCAATTAACATTTTTGCCAAACGTGATAATGGTTTTTATATCACCCCAGCATTTTGTTGTTTTTTACTTACTTTTAAATGAAAAACAATGTTTATTTACCTTTTTAATCAATTTTATCACAAAAAGGCGGTCAATCAAGATGAACCAATTAATTGAAGAATTAAGTAAGGCCAATATTTCGAATGAAACCATTGAAAAAATAATGGGCT
>JBBAKZ010000108.1:0-4702 GCA_040403275.1 Arcicella sp.
TAAGTCCGTTTTTAAGGTAAATTTAATGTGGTAAAGGATTAGTGCGTAATTTATTTTCCAGATTTAATTCATTTCTGGCACGTTGCGGTTTGTGTCTTCACAAACTGATGTAATATATAAATTATTTCCTACAAAAACTTCACCTCGATTCTACGATTTAACTTACGGTTTTCATCCGAGCTATTGGGTAAATAGGGCCGAGTTTTTCCGTAACCTTCCACCTTGATTTTCAAGACATTCACGCCTTTTTTAGCTAAATAATCCACGACTGATTTAGCTCTTTTTTGAGATAAAATTACATTGTCGGCATCTTTTCCAACATCGTCCGTATGAGCCGAAATTTCAATTGGCAAATCTGGATTTGCCTTCAATAAGGCTACTAATTTATCCAACTCAATGGTAGATTCTGATTTCAAATCCCATTTTGCCGTATCAAAAAAGATGTTATTCAGAATTTCTTTTGCTTCTTTTTTAATGGGTTCGAGTGGAATATCTACTATTTTATCAAGCCCAATTTTATCCGAAAAATCAAAATTTAAACTCTTGAAAAAGTAGCCTTTTTTACTGACAAAAACCGCATATTCTCCCCCACTGGTAAGTACGGAAGTGTACGTTCCGGTTTGGGCATCCGAACTAATTTTACCGACTAATTCATTATTTTTCAAGGAAATCAGTTCAATATCAGCTTGTAATTTTTGTTTTGTTTGGGCATCATAAACGATTCCTTTCAAAAAAGAGGTCGCTTTAAATTTCGCTTGCAAAGATGCTGGAACTTCGATTTCTACAATTTTTGATCGGCTGTATTTATCATCTTGGTCACGCTCCAAAGAGTAGTAAGCCTGCTTGCCATCCGAGGTAATAAATAGTGCTACTTGGTCTTCAAAAGTATTCAATGGAAAACCTCAGTTGTCGGGATTATTCCATCTATCTTGTTGATTTTCAGTAAAATACAAATCTACCCCCCCCATTCCCACGTGTCCTTCCGAGGCAAAAAACAATGTTTTCCCATTGGCATGAATGAACGGAGAAAGGTCATCTTCAGTCGTATTTACGGGTGCTCCTAAGTTTGTCGCTTTTGCCCAAATATTGGTAGAATCCAATTTACTCATCCAAATATCACGCTTGCCCAAACTTCCTTTTCTGTCCGAAACAAAATATAAAGTTCTTCCATCGGCGGATAATGAAGGTTGCGATTCCCACTCGGGTGAATTTACGCCAGTCCCTAAATTTTGGGGCGAAGTCCAATTATCTCCTTGTTTGTAAGCGATGAATAAATCACAACTTCCAAAGCCTTTTCGTCCACCGCAAGAAGTAAAAACTAAGGTTCTTCCATCCGCAGAAATGGAGGCCGTTCCTTCATTTTCTTTGGTATTAATTTTCTCAGAAATGGAAACCGGTTCAGACCAAATTTTGTCTTTTGTAGAAGTTACGTATAAATTTTCGTCACCATCCTGATTTCCTGTGTAAATCAAGGTTTCACGGTCGGCAGTCATCACTGGAAAGTATTGAGATTGAAACCGATTGACCGATTTCGGCAATTCTAAAGGATTAATATTTAAGGGTTTTTGGGAAGCTTCCAAAGCAAATTTACAATTATCAATGCGAGTTTTGTAGCGTTTTTGATTGTAAACCGTAACCGCCCCAATGCCTTTTTCCAGAAAAACCAACGCCTTTTGATAATCCCCCTTTTTAAGGTACAATTGTCCCACTTGTTGCGCCGCAATTTCCGTGACGGAAGTCTTTTCTTGGGCATTGACTGCTTTTTCATAATTCAAAATAGCATTGCCAAATTGACGATTTTGTTCATAAAGTTTTCCTAATTGAAAATAGGGTTCGGAGAATAATTTATCCCGTTCAATTGCCTCCTCAAATTCAGAAAAAGCCTTATCGATGTTACGTTCTTTCAGCGCCAACATAGCTTTTTCATAAGCATCAAGGGCTTTTTTATTGGTGGAAGAAAGGGGGGTTTGCGAAAAGGTAGTTAAGAATAAAAAGTTTGTCGTTAACAGTAGAATACATTTAATCAATAGCCATTTCATAGTTTTTAAAAGGTTGCTTTTGAGAAATTTTACTTATGGAATATCCATAAACTTATGCACTTGTAACGAAATTCTCCACTTCGGATTGTTCTTGACATACGCAATCATTTCGGGCAACATCGTTTCCATTCGGCTCCATTCGGGTTGAAGATACAGCATACAACTATCCGAAACCACCGCCGCAAAACTCTCTGCCCATTCAAAATCTGATTGATTGAAAATAATTACTTTCAATTCATGGGCTTTTTGATAAATTTCTGGATTAGGTTTCTTGAATTTTTTAGGCGAAAAACATATCCAATCCCAATCACCGGTTACGTGTTCGCACACCCCCGAAGTTTCAATGTTTGTCTCAAAACCGGCTTCGTGTAAAGCTCCCGTTAGTGCCTCCAAATTGTGCATCAACGGTTCGCCACCCGTGATGACCGCCAAACGTCCTTTATGTTGTGCGGCCTCCGTAACTAATTGATTAATAGATAGTTTTGGATGGGCATTCATATCCCAAGACTCTTTCACATCGCACCAATGACAACCCACATCACAGCCACCTAAACGAATAAAATACGCCGCCCTCCCTTGATGAAAACCTTCTCCCTGAATGGTATAAAAATATTCCATTGTAGGTAATAAAGTCTCTTGTATTTTTATTTTTTCAATATTCATTATCTATTTCTTATTTACCTACGAAATTAACGAAAAACGAGTTAACCGTTATTAGTTATTGATTATTAGTTATTCTGAACTGTATCATAAAGCGGTAAAACGCTTATTTTAAGGAGTTTATTTAATTTTTATCCTTTCTTTATAAGTCTAAAATTAATTGGTATATTGGCGAATAATTGAATATCGAATTATTTCCAAACAACTAATAACCAACTATGAAACTCATTTTTATCCACGGATTTGTTGAAGACCAGACCATTTTTAACGAAATCAGAAAGACGATTACGCAAGGCGAACAAATTGCGATGGATTTAGAAAAAGTATTAGCCGATTGGCACGATGCTCCCTTGAATTTAGACGTTGAAAAAATGGCTGCTTACTTAATTAAAAAATACGATATTACTGCTCAGGATTGCGTAATCGGGCATTCGATGGGTGGATGGATAGCTTCGTATCTCAAACAAGCATGTGGTTGTAAGGCCATTTTAATAGCTTCATTGACCGACCAAAGAAAATTAATCACGCCGATAAAAAATCCAACCCTATTAAAATTCCTTATCCGTTGGGGATTTATGCAAAGTTCGATAATTGTATCATTTTTGAAAAAAGATTACAAATTTCAAGAATCGAAACAATTATATGATGAATTAGTCGACGGAATAATAAGATTAGATAAGAAAATTTTATACCAACAATTTCAAATTCTATTGGCCCCAGTCAAATCATTAACCATTACGCCTGACCTGCGAATTCACGCTCGTAAAGACAATATTGTTCGCTTTCCAGACGAAGAATTTGTGGAGGTTTTAGGTGATCATTTTTCTTTAATTTATCAGGCTGAACAAGTAATTACAGCCATTCAAAAAGTATTATAATTTTGTAAAACCTTGTTAATTGTTTAAAATCAGATATTTAACAGTTATTTTGAAATCAAATGATATGAAGACGTTTAATTAATCCCAAATTAACCACTTACATTAATCATTTACTTTTAGAAACTTTATGGTTTAAAACCCGCTTGACCTTCAAGAGGGTTTTGTTTTTATGTACTTCCCTTATTTTCTTTTAATTATCAGTTAGGTAAATCTAACTTTCAAAGCGGTCTATACGTTTTGTCAAAGTTCAAGCTCGTAACCTAACTGGCTCGAATGCTAAAAAATTTCTGGAATACACAATTTGACCGTGAACGTTAACTATTTCAGCCAAATTAGGGTAGTTGTAATGGCCGTTTTGTATTCACAAAATTGAGCGTTAATTTATTTTAAAACAAGTTTAAAATGTTGATAATTAACTAATTAATTATTTGCTGATGCCCAATTATACTCCCTTAAAATTATCATTTGTCAATAAAAAATGCATTTCACAACCAAATAATAAGAAAGGTGATATTAATCATTTGATTTGTAAAGTAAAATATTTATGTTTGCTAACAATAATAAGAATTCAAGAAATACTGGCTCAGTAAATTTTAAAATTTACATGATAATATTTCAAAAACATTGATTTCAACGTACCTTCTAAGGGTACATGATAATAATATAAATAAGTTATGAGGAATGAAATTATTTTCAACTTATGACTATATTTTGGTGTGTTAGTGATATATTTTGGCGAACCTCCATGAGGCTCGCCAATTTTTTTTAACTCCTCTCCTACTTCTTTTCTCAAAATATTACCTTTTATCATTTCCATGATGTCATTTATACAGAAAGAAAAAAATAAATTTATAGTACCTTGTTTTGCATAGTACCTTTTTATATCTTTGTTTCAGTAAATTACAATAATGATATTTTTTGACTTTATGAGTAGATGAATTAATATAAAAACCATTAAAATTATGGATTTAGAAAATGCTAAAGTGCAGATGCGAAAAGGAATTTTAGAATTTTGTATTCTGCACATTATTTCAAGAGGAGAAGTTTATGCTTCGGATATGCTTGAAGAATTGACTTCTGCGAAGATTATGGTTGTAGAAGGAACGCTGTATCCTTTGTTGACAA
>JBBAKZ010000108.1:4712-8686 GCA_040403275.1 Arcicella sp.
TGGGTTGAATCAGTATCTGGCCCACCACGAAAATATTATGTCCTAACTGAAACGGGGAAGTCTTTTCTGTCACAATTTGAAGAAACGTGGGTAGAGTTGCAAGGTTCGGTAGCTCAAATTATACAAGATTCATTTCATCATCATAATCCTTAATTCGAAATCTGGTTTTCAATGATTGATATTCGGGTCTTTCACGAATATTAATTTCATCCTCAACCAAACATCGAACAACAAACATCAAACATCGAAACTAAGATGAAAAAGACCATATCAATCAATATAGCAGGCATCGTATTTCATATTGAAGACGACGGCTACGAAAAATTAAGTGCTTACCTGAAAGCGATTCAGAAATATTTTTCTTCTTACGAAGGCTCAAAAGAAATTGTGGAAGATATTGAAGCCCGCATTGCTGAAAAATTTTGGGATAAACAAAAATCCGACGATAAACAAGCCATTTCTTTGCAGGACGTGGAAGGTTTGATTGCTTCAATGGGTTCAGTTTCAGACTTTGCCGCTATCGAAGAAGAGGAAGATTTGGCAATGGCGGGCGAAAAAAGTAAAGCTAAACAATCTTTTAGTGAAGAATCCAACAAAGGGGAGACTTCTAATAGTTCTTATCAATCTAAAACTCAAACTGAGAAAAGTGAATCAGCATATAACTATAAATATGAATATAGCTATAAATACAATTATACCCATAAGAAACTCTTTCGTGATACCAAACGCAAACTTTTGGGTGGTGTTTGCGCAGGCTTGGCGCATAATTTAGGCTTCGACCCACTTTGGATAAGATTAGCATTTCTGTTCTTATTATTAGGAATTGGTCCGATCACGGCAGGAGTTTTTAGTGGAATTATGTTTATTTTTTACATTGCTTGTTGGATTGCTTTTCCAGCAAATCCAGCTCTGGAAGAAGACGAACATATCCGCAAATTTTATCGCAATCCCGACGGGAAAGTGTTAGGTGGCGTCATGAGTGGCATTGCCTCATACACGGGTTGGGATTTAGGAATGTTACGTTTTGTATCTGTCTTGAGTATCTGCTTGTTCGGGTCAGGCTTAGTTATTTACGTGATTCTCTGGGCAATTGCTCCAGAGGCAAAGACATTGACCGACAAAATGCAAATGTCTGGCGAACCCATTACACTCGAAAACATCGAATCGAATATCAAAAGAACCTTCCATGTGGAAGACCATCCAGAAAACTCTTTGACAAAATTATTACTACTTCCGTTCAGAATTATCTCGCAAGTTTTCAAGGCATTAGGCCCTTTCGCTGAATTTTTGGTTTCGGCAGGAAAGATTTTTGTGGGTGGTATGATGATCTTTATTGGGATAATTTCCATCATCGCTTTGATTTTTTCTTTATTCGTTGGCGTAACAGCTTTGGAGGCAGGTCATGTGTATTTTGGCAATAATGTTCCATTGGGATTAATTGGACGTGATGCTTCGCCATTAATGATTATTGGGGGATTTTTAACCGCCACCGTACCAGCATTTGTGATTGCTTGGGCGGGCTTATCCTTAATTATCCGTAGAAATTTATTCACTTCAACGGTTTGGCAAAGTGCTTTGGGCGTGTTTGTGGTAGGTTTACTCGTAACCATGTACACGGGAGTACGTTACGCAAGAAATTTTGCCAGAACTTCGTCCATTGAAAAAGTTTTGAATTATAATACGGAGAATAAAACGCCTTTATTCGACCTCAATTACACAGGTTTTGACCAAAATTGGGAGCCTTCGGTTGAACTTATTGGCTACGATGGCACGACAATCAAAGTTGAACAAGTTTTCAGAGCCGATGGACGGGACAAACAAGATGCCGAGAAAAATGCCTTGGATGTAAAATACAACATTGTTCAGAAAGATTCATTGTTGTTATTTGACGACCGATTGGATTTTAATGATAATGCTCGTTTTCGTGACCAACATATCAGAATGAAAGTGTATATTCCAACTGAAAAAGAATTTACGATGTCGAGAGGATTTGGTTCTTTCATTAATAATGTCTTAGATAATCAGTATTTTGAAGATAGCGACGGCGATAAATTCAAAGGCTCCCGTTGGAAATTTACCAAAGATGGCCAGTTGATTTGTACCAACAGAATCTTGACATCAGAGGATGAGAATTCGGATGGTTCACGGACATTGGAGGTTAAAGGTTTTGAGTTTATCAAATCTGACGTAAATAGTGGTATAATCAACTATGATATTCGGCAAGGAAATGAATTTAGGGTGGAAGTTGACGGAGCTTACGACACGGAATCATTGAAATATGAAGTAAAAAATAATATTTTGTCAATCGATAATGGCAATAATAATACCTTGAACGTACACATTACCTTGCCAAAACTCAAAGGAATAATTTTGAAGGGCGGAAGTGGTGAAAGTGAAATTCATGATTTTTCAGGCGATGACTTTACAGTTGAATTGTATGATTCAAATAAACTCACCATCAACGGTACTGTAAATTCATTAACAGGCAAAATTACTGGATTTTCAAGATTACAAACATTTGATTTGCAAGCAGTTAATGCCATTATCGAAGCCAAAGACAATGCTGAAGCGGAGATAAATGTAAAACAAAAAATGGACGTAAAGACCAAAGGAAGCGCCCAAATTCGTTATCGTGGCGAACCTTCTGAAAACCGTTCGATGCGAGATGGTGGGACTATTGAAAAGGAGTAATTAAAAGATTCAAGATGTACGGACTTGAATAATTAAATATAATTTGCCGTTCATCTTGAATCTTTTACCGATAAGGTAATTTTTAAATAGCAGGTTACATTTCCCGCTTAAAATTGCATCTAAACATTCAATTATAAACCAATTTTATCATGAAAAAATACGCACTTTCCATTCTATTATTTTTCATTAGCATCATTTTATTAGCACAATCTAAAGAAGAAAAAGTGGACGAATTATTGAGTGCTTATACCAAAGCAAACAATTTTAACGGGGTCGCTTTAGTTTCTGAACACGGCAAAATTCTGCTTAATAAAGGCTATGGGTATAAAAACGTTGAAACGCAAGAATCTAATAATGAGCAAACGATTTTTCAAATTGGCTCAATAACCAAACAATTTACCGCTACCATTATCTTAAAATTAGTAGAAGAAGGAAAACTCTCAACTGATGATAAACTGTCAAAATATTTCCCTGATTTCCCCAACGGAAATGAGATTACCATCTACAATTTACTAACGCACACATCAGGGATTTTCAATTATACAAATGATGGAGAATTCATGAAAAGTGAAGCCGTAAAACCTACGACTGAAAGTAAAATAATTGCCCTTTTCAAGGATAAAAAATTGGATTTTACGCCTAATTCGAAATACAGTTACAGCAATTCTGGATATATGCTTTTGGGTTATATTATTCAGAAAGTTACTGGAAAATCTTACGAAAATGTAGTCAGAGAATACATTTTTAAACCTTTACAAATGACTCACAGTGGCTTTGATTTTGTTCATTTAAATGACCTCAATAAAGCTACTGGCTATTTCAAAATTGAAGGTAAAAATAGCATTCCTTCCACGCTGGTGGATTCATCAGTTTCATTTTCGGCGGGTGCGATTTACACAACTGCATCTGATTTATACAAATGGCATAATGGTCTTTTGAACAACAAAATTGTTAATAGAAATAGTATCGAAAGGGCTTTTACCCCTTATAAAAACAAATATGGATTCGGTTGGAATATTGATTCATTGAATGGAAAAAGAGTAGTAATGCACGGAGGTGGCATTTTTGGCTTCAATGCAAATTTTGCCAGAATCGAACAAGACGATATAGTGGTGGTACTTCTAAATAACATGGGCAATGCTAAATTAAGTAATATTACAACCGATATTTTTGCCATTCTTTATGAAAAACCGTACACAATTCCCACAGCAAAAAAAGAGGTAAAAGTAAGTGAAGCTATCTTGAAAAAATATAGTGGTACCTATGAAGTTGTGCATCAATTC
>JBBAKZ010000109.1:0-8685 GCA_040403275.1 Arcicella sp.
CAATCGTGAGAGTAAGATTTTTATCATTGAAATCTTTTGCCAAGCCTATAGCATATTGGCGTGATCGTTGAGCGGGCAGTTTATCGGTTGAAGGCACACATAAATCCGTTGGAAGGGCGGCTCCCGAATTAGAAAGCAAGTGGATATATTGGTTCATTGTGGCAAAAGAAGCCTTAAATGCCAAGTTATTTGGGGCAGAATATGCCATGGCCAAACGAGGTTCTGGATTAAGATAATTAACTTTTGAAGTTGAAAATGTGCTTATCCTAATTCCTGCATTGACTTTAAATTTGTCGAAAGGTTTATACGTGTCTTCTGCATAAACCCCCGTTTCGATTGCATCAATACGGTCAACATCTTTGCGTAGCTGCCCGAGATTATCATTTTTAACAACAATTGAACTGGGCGAAAATTGGTGTTGCGTTGCTGCCAAACCAAATTTGATGGAATGTGTTGGATTCGGCAAATAGTCAAAATCTACTTTTAGCCCTAAATCCCTAATTTGAGAATTATACTGTTCTTTATATTCAATTGCTTTTCCTTGCTGATTTGTGAACTGAGAGGCAAACACGCCAAATTGATAGTTACTGTAAATAAAAGAGGAATTCATAAACAATCGCTCATTAAAAAGATGATTCCAACGCAGCGTTGTTGTTTGGTTTCCCCAATTAATCCCAGCCGCCGTTGATTCAGTTGTTCCAATAGTCTTAATTGCTAAAACGTCACTACCAAAGTAACCACTCAAATATAAACGATTTTTTTGCCCGAAGTCATAATTAATTTTGGCATTAAGGTCATAAAAATAATACCCAAAACTACCTTGATCTTTAGGAATAAGAGGAGCAATTAAAACATCAACGTACGTTCTGCGACCCGAAATCAAAAAAGAAGATTTTTGGGTTTTTCCGATAGGGCTTTCCACCAATAAACGACTGGCAATCAAGCCTATTCCGCCTTCCACGTGCAATTTATCACGGCTTCCCTCTTTCATCTGCATCTCAATAACGGAGGATAATCTTCCGCCAAAACGGGCAGGAAAACCGCCTTTTGTGAGTTCAACCGATTTGAGGGCATCACCGTTGAAAACTGAGAAAAATCCAAAAAGATGAGAGGCATTATAAACGGGAGCATCATCCAGAATCAACAAGTTTTGGTCGGCACCACCACCCCTTACGTAAATTCCCGAATTCCCTTCGGAGCCTTTCTGCACGCCAGGCATCAATTGTAAAACTTTAAGAACGTCTTTCTCACCCAATAATGCAGGAATTTCTTTAATTTGTTGGATGGGAATAGAAATTTGTGACATCTGAACCGATTCCGAAACCTTTTGATTTTCGGGTGAATCTCCTCGTACAACAACCTCATTAAGTTGTTGATTATCAGGGTTTAATTCGATATTCATTTCTAATTTCTTAGGAATTTTCAAAGTTTTACTTTCTGAATGATACCCCACAAAACTATATATAATCGTGATTTCTTCGGAAGTATTTAAGGTCAGAGAATAAAAGCCGTAGTTATTGGTTTGCGTCCCAATTTTTTTGTTTTTCACGAACACACTTACGCCTGGAAGTAACTCACCAGAATCTTTTTCTCGGATATAGCCATTAATCGTAAATCGTTCTGGAGATTGTGCTTTTGAAAAGAATGAAGTCAATAAAATAGCGTAGAAAGTCCATAATAGTTGGTGTTTTTTCATGAATAATGGAGTTTAATAATGTTGATTTTAGGGTAAATTATTTTTAAAGGGACAACTAAAAAAGGGATAACCCTCCCAAATAACGATAATGTTTTAGAGGAATTATGTTTATCATGGTTAAATCCTCTTAAAATTCAAATCCTTTCTCATCATTCAATTGTATCTTTGCAACGACTTTTTACAGTTTTTATGGAAATATTACAAAACGACTTATTATTACGTGCCGCCCGTGGCGAGCAAGTGGAACGTACGCCCGTATGGGTGATGCGTCAGGCTGGAAGAATTTTGCCCGAATACCGTGCTGTTCGTGAAAAAGCGGGCAGTTTTATTCAGTTGGCCACTAATCCCGAATTGGCAGCGGAAGTAACACTCCAACCGGTTGATATTTTGGGTGTGGATGCAGCGATTATTTTCTCGGATATTTTAGTGGTTCCCGAAGCAATGGGTTTGACTTATATCATGGAAGAAAAATCGGGTCCTGTTTTTCCAGAAGTCATTACAACCATGGCTGATGTGGAGAAACTGCGTATTTCGGACCCCGAAGTGGATTTAAAATATGTACTTGATGCCATCAAAATTGTGAAACGTGAATTGAATGGTCGTGTACCTTTAATCGGTTTTGCGGGCGCTCCATTCACTTTATTGTGTTATATGATTGAAGGTCGTGGGTCAAAAACATTTTCGAAAGCCAAAAAATATCTTTACACGGAACCCGAACTTTCGCACGCTCTTTTGCAGAAAATTACGGATTCTACAATTGCCTACTTAAAGGCTCAGATTATTTCTGGTGCTAATTTAGTTCAAATTTTTGACTCTTGGGCGGGTATACTTTCGCCAGAACAATACCGCATTTATTCCTTGCCTTACATCGCTCAAATCTGTGATGCCATCACGGAAGTACCCGTAACCGTTTTTGCAAAAGGAGCGTTTTTTGCCCGTGAAGAAATGGGGAAATTAAACTGCGAAACCATCGGTTTAGATTGGAACATGGACATTGCGGAATCAAGACAATTGATTGGTAATTCAAAAACATTACAAGGAAATCTCGATCCATGTGTGTTGTATGGCACGTTTGATGAAATCAAAAAACAGACCCGAAATATGATGCAACAGTTTGGTAATCAACGTTATATCGCTAATCTTGGACACGGGGTATATCCAGATACGAATCCAGATAGTGTACGTTGTTTTATTGATACCATAAAAAAAGGGTAGGAGAGAGGATATTAAATAAAAGGGTTGAATACGTGTGAAAATATTTTTTTTCGTGCGTATTCAACCCTTTTTCTGTGTAAAAAATACTTATTTGATTAATATTAATAACTTTACACTCGTTCATGCTATATTTTTTAAAACATCAAATTTTATGAAGAAATTATCTACTTTTCTTTTCATAACTAGTGTACTAAACTACTCATTTGCTCAAACCGTTTTTAAGTTTGACTTTACTGGATATACGGGAACACCTCCACCCGTATTTGCCTCAACGGGTTCTGCAACTTTGAACCAAAGCGGGCTTGCCAATTTTTTTGAAGATGCCTGCGCCGGTCAAGGTTTTGCCGCAAATGGTTGGTCTTCAGGGGATTATATTCAAATTCAAACCAGTACGGTTGGATTTATAGGGCCGTTTACTTTTGGATTTGATTACAGAATGTCAAATATTGACCTTGGAAATTTTGATGTTAGAGTTAGTACTGATGGCAATAATTTTAATACCATCGGTAATTTGAATGCCGCCTCACCCCCCGCTAATTGTAGTAATTTTGGTCCTTTGACTTTGGGAACAGCTTACAATAATCAGCCAAATCTTTACATCAGATTGTATAAATTGAATGATGCTGTTACTGCACTCAATCGTTTAAGACTTGATAATATCACCTTGCAAGCGACTGCTTTACCAGTTGAATTAACTTTTTTTCAAACAGAAGTTGCTGATAATCAAAAAGTTAATATTAAATGGGAAACAGCCACGGAAATTAATAGTAGCCATTTTATTTTGGAACGTAGCCGTGATGCGGTAAATTATAAATCCATCGCCCAAATTGAGGCAGCTGGTGCTTCCAATGCTAAAAAGTTGTATAGTTTTACAGATGAATCAGCCTTATTTGGGACAAATTATTATCGACTTTCACAAATTGATAAAGATGGAACGCAACAAGTTTTTCGTCCGCAGGCAGTTATTATTGATGATTCTTATTTGCCATTTGGCGTATTCCCAAATCCTTCGACCGGGGAGAATTTTAAAGTAAAAGTAGAGGATTCAGATGAGGCTGTTTTGAAGCTAACGGACTTTGCGGGGAAAGTTATTGGCATAAATGTTAATAAATTGACCCAAACTATTTTGGAAATAAATCCATCCGAACCTTTGACATTTGGAACGTATATTTTGGAAGTTCAAACCTTAGGAAGCTTGAAAAAACATAGAATTTTGATTTTGAAGTGATGTAAATACGATTTTTCGGAAGCCTTTGCTTAAACCGAAGGCTTCTTTTTTATTAATACATTATCACCCAAATTTTCCTGCCAAATTTCTATTCCTTTAATTGTTGGAGATTTAACACCATCGGCTAAAATCAACTGGCTTTTCAAAATAAATGCCTCATCCCAAAGCCCTAAATCGATAAAACTTTGCAGCAAAATTGATCCTCCTTCAATGATAATAGATTGGATTTTTCTTTGATATAGGTCTTGAATAATAAAAGATTCGATTAGGTTATTGTTAGGAATTTTTACAAGGATATTATTATGTATAATCTCATCTTTTGATAAATTATAGCAAATAGTTTTTTGAGAATTATCGAAAATATTTAAGGTGTTTGATAATGTTAAGTCCTTATCAATCAATATTCTAAGAGCATTTTTGCCAGTCCAAAAACGAGTATCTAATTTGGGATTATCGTATTTTACTGTGTTTGTACCAACCATGATTGCCTCTTCCTCCGACCGCATTTTATGGACAAATCTTTTGGATAAAAGATTAGAAATTTGGACAGCTTCATAGTTTTCCTTAGCAATAAATCCATCGGCGGATTCTGCCCATTTTAGAATTATATAAGGACGTTTTTTTTCGATAGAAGTAAAAAAACGTTTATTTAATTCTCTTCCCGCTTCTGCTAATAATCCAATTTCCACGTCAACTCCACTTTGACGAAGTTTCTCAATTCCTTGCCCAGCCACTAATGGATTGGGGTCATAATTACAAATAATCATTTTTTTTACCCGATGTTGAATTAATAAATCTGCACAGGGAGGTGTTTTTCCAAAATGAGAACAGGGTTCTAACGTAACGTAAACTTCAGATTTTGAGAGCAATGATTTGTCTTCAACCGAATTAACGGCGTTCACTTCGGCATGCGCTTCACCGTACTTTTTATGCCAACCTTCGCCAATAATTTTTCCTTCATGTACAATCACACAACCTACCATTGGATTTGGTGAAACTGCCCCAGCACCTAATTGGGCCAACTGTAAAGCACGTTGCATAAATTGTTGTTGACTTGTGATTTTGAGGGGCGTTTGTGTATTGGGCATTTTCTGATTTATCTGCTAATTGGATTAACTTTGCTTTTTAACTATAAATTATGATGACTGCAAAAACGCTTTTCAATCAATTAGTTTCCGAAATTACTTCCGTTTATGAAGAAAATGAAGCAAAATCTATTGTTTATTTATTATTGGAACATTACATGAATCTCTCAAAAACAGATATTTTGTTGGAAAATTTTTGTAATCAACCATTTGATTTTCAAGAGATTATAGATAGATTAAAAGCCCTAGAACCCGTTCAATATATTATCGGAGAAACGGAATTTTATGGAAGAAAATTTAACGTGACTCCTGATACTTTAATTCCACGACCTGAGACGGAAGAGTTAGTTCAGTTGGTGATTAATAGTTGGCAATTGGCAATTGGGAAAACCAGTCAAGAGGAACGCCCGCCGTCACCAATTCACATTTTAGATATCGGTACGGGAACAGGTTGTATTGCTATTTCATTGGCATGCGAGTTGCCCAATTCACAAGTTTATGCGTACGATATTTCGGAAAATGCCTTGAAAGTGGCAAAAGGAAATGCAGTTAGAAATAATGCAAATGTCATTTTTGAGCAAGTTGACTTTTTAAACTTTTCTCCTTTCTCCTTTTCTTCTTTCTCCATTATTGTCAGTAATCCGCCCTACGTAATGAATGCTGAGAAGTTGGAAATGGAGCAAAATGTGTTGGCTCACGAACCTCATTTGGCACTTTTTGTGGAAGATGCTAATCCGTTAATTTTTTATAAAGCCATTGCTGCATTTGCGGCTAACAATTTGAACAACAATGGTTTATGCGTAGTTGAAATCAATCAAGCTTTTGGTTTAGAAACGGCAGCATTATTTTGGAATCAAGGTTTTCAGTCGGTGGAAGTAGTGAAAGATATGTTTGGGAAAGATAGAATGGTGAAGGCGATTTTGTAGTGAATAATGTACAATTAATAGAGAACAGTTTTAAAAATGAATAGCTCGAAAATTGTTACAATTTTCGAGCTATTCATTTTTAGCTATAAATTATTCTGTATTAATTATCAACTAATCAATATGCCCTAATCTCAACGCCTTTCATAAAGTTTACGAAGGCAGTATTTACGACTTTATAACCGCCTGGCGTTGGATAATTTCCTGTAAAATACCAATCTCCAGTATCATTCGGACAAGCCTTATTCAAGTTTTCGACGGTTTGATAAACGATGGCTAATTCCGCTTTTAGATTTTTGGGTTTCACCAATTCTGCTATTTTTGCTGATATTTCTTCGACCGTAAAAGGTTCATAAATAGCTTTTACATAGTTTTGCTCGGAAGCAGTTCCCATTTCAATCGCTACCAAACAACGTCCTAAAGTTTCTTCCAACACATCATCCATATTCCTTTCTATTAATAATTCGTAAGCTGCCCTGAAAGCTACAAATTCCTTCATTCTTGACATATCAATTCCGTAACAATCAGGATAACGAATTTGGGGTGCAGACGATACAATGACAATTTTTTTAGGCCCTAATTTATCCAATAGGCTCACAATTGAACGCTCCAAAGTGGTTCCTCTCACGATAGAATCATCAATCAAAACCACATTATCTATTCCTTTTTTAATTACTTCAAAAGTAGTATCATACACATGGGCGACCATATCATTACGGTCGGCATCGTTCGTAATAAAAGTTCGCAATTTTACATCTTTTGAAATTAATTTTTCGACTCTTGGACGGAAAGTAAGTAAATCATCAAGGTCTTTTTCAAAGATAATTCCTTCCAAAATGGCTTTTTTACGTTCTTTGGCCAAATGGTCTTCCAAGCCTTCAATCATGCCCAAAAAGGCTGTTTCTGCAGTGTTTGGAATGTAGGAAAATACGGTATTTTTTAAGTCGTAATCAACTTCTTGTAACACTTGTGGAATCGCCAAACGACCTAATTGTTTTCGTTCAGCGTAAATATCGGGGTCAGAAGCCCGAGAAAAATAGATGCGTTCAAAACTGCAGGATTTTCTTTCGATAGGGTCTATAAATTGTTTTTCTGAGTAGTTTCCTTTTTTATCAATAATCAAGGCATGTCCTGGTTTTATTTCTTTTATCTCATCATAATTACAATTAAAACTGGTCTTAATTGCTTGTTTTTCAGAGGCTACTACCACCACTTCCTCATCGGCGTAATAAAATGCTGGTCTAATCCCTGCTGGGTCTCTTGCAACGAATGAAGCGCCATATCCTGTCAGGCCTGCCATGGCATATCCACCATCAAAATCTCGGCATGAGCGTTGCAAAACTCTTTGTAAATCGATGTTTTCCTCAATAATATCGGATAATTCTGGATTTTGATATTCGCTTTTAAAATACTCGAATTGCCGTTGGTTTTCTTCGTCCAAAAAGTGTCCAATTTTTTCCATTACCGTTACGGTATCAACTCTTTCTTTTGGATGTTGCCCTAATGAAACCAATTTATCAAAGAGTTCATCTACATTGGTCATGTTGAAATTTCCAGCCATTACCAAATTCCTGCTTCGCCAATTGGACTGTCTTAACATAGGATGGCAGTTTTCGATTTCGTTCTGTCCGTGCGTTCCATAACGCAAGTGTCCTAACAAAACTTCGCCCGAAAAAGCGATATTTTCCTGAATCCACTGTGCATCTTTCAGCTTGTCTTTATTGCCTTTGAAGGCTTTCTGGAATTTTTTGTGGATTTTTCTAAAAATATCAGGTACGGCATTTTGTTCGATTGAACGATAGCGGCTGATGTATCGATGGCCAGGGGAGACATCTATTTTGATATTAGCAACTCCTGCTCCGTCTTGGCCTCGGTTTACTTGTTTTTCCATCATCAAATACAATTTGTTCAAGCCATAAAGTGGCGTACTGTATTTGTTGATGTAATACTGGTAATCCTTCCGAAGACGGATAAGTGCTATACCACACTCGTGTTTAACTGCGTCAGACATGACTTTACTTTGTGATTTTGAATTAAATAACCTTATTTTTAAAAAATAAATTCCTTAAACCAACTGTAATTCGATGAGGGTTAAGTAAAAACTCACAATAAATCCTGATTAAATAATAATAAACGATGGGTTATCTTTCTGTAAACAAAATTAAGCAAATTTTGGGTATTGTCACCAATGTTTTTGATTTAGTTACGGCTAAAAATTCGCTAATCACCCTCCACTCACCGGCGGAATCAACGCAATTTCATCATTTTCCAACAAAACTAAATTTGATTCGGCATATTCACTATTTACGGCTACCAACAGTGATTTGATGTCATTCAGTTTTGGATAACTTGTCTTTAATTTACCTAAAATTGTTTGAACATCAGCCGATTGACTCATTTCTACTTCCGTAGTATTAGCACCTACAATATCCCGTGTTATTCCGAAAAGATTGATTTTGTATTTCATGTTTTTTGTGTGCTTTGAGCCATGGGCTTTTAGCTTGTTAAAATACTACTTAAAAATGAATGGCTTATCTC
>JBBAKZ010000110.1:0-2886 GCA_040403275.1 Arcicella sp.
TGGGTATGTGTTTGATGATCCGATAAATCATACTGACCCTGATGGGAAACTTCCTCATGTTGTTGCAGGAGCAATATTTGGAGGAGCAATTGGTGGAGCTATTGAATTAGGTTCACAACTTTGTAGAGGGGAAAAAGTAAATCTAAGAGCTGTTGCGGGGGCGACTTTACAAGGTGCTATCACTGTCTATAGTCGGCGGGTAAAACGATACCGCCTTGCTTTTCGCACCAATGAAACAAGGTAATTAAATTCTTAGTCTGACTGCCGATAGAATTAGGCTGATAATCGAACTGTGCCATGAGCCAGCCAATAAATTTATCATAGATAGCCTTTGTAAATTCGTGTATCGCTATTGGTTTCTTAATTGTGAATTTAGCTAAATGATTTCTCGTAGTTTTCAGAGCCTTGATGCTTCCCAACTTTTTACCCTGATTAGCGCTATCGATGAGAAATCGATCATAGACATCTACAATAGAATAAGAAACTATATTTTCAATCTTAGAGGATTGTGGAGCAATACAGTCTTTTAATTGCTGAGGGGTAGGAATAATTCTTTGAAGTTTAAAATTATGTTCAGCACTCTCTAAATCGGAGCGGAGTTTAGAAAGACGTTCATTTGCATGCTGCCATCCTTCATGCGAACGCTTGAACTTCATCCTATCAATGTCCCAATCCGCAGGTTTACACTTTTCGCCAGTGAAATATTTGAAAGGCTGAGAATTAATAGAAGATCGAATAAAAATTGGACAAAAGCCATTATCATCCCTTTTATCAGTTAACATTTTGTAGTTAATTTTCATTGGGGCAGATATTGGGTCAGAAATAAACCTATTATGTTGGTAAAATAATGTTTGCAGTTGAACCTAAAAGCAAAAAAAAAAGCCTCCAAATATACATTTAAGTAACTATTTGAAGGCTTTAATAAAAAAATTGTAATGTATGATTGTGACCTTGTAGGGATTCGAACCCCAAACCTTCTCATCCGTAGTGAGATGCTCTATCCAATTGAGCTACAAAGCCATTTCCCGTTATTTGGGATTGCAAAATTAGGGCTTTATTTTTAAATTCCCAATCGCCAACGCTAAAATAATTCAAAAAAAATCGGTCAATTCTTCAAATGACTGATTTTTAGAATTTTACCTTTGAAAAAATTATTGTGGCACCAATTTAATATTCCCATCAAATGTTCCAGCAATCGGTGTTGTAAGTGTAACCTTTCCTTTCACTTCAAACACCATTTCAGTTACTTGCACAATTGGCAATTCTCCATCAAGTCCATTAATTCCAGTATTTGAAATAGTGATTTTAGATTCATCAGTAGCTAAACTCCATTTTGCACTCGGAACGGCTTTGCCATTATTATCAACCGCTGTTAGAGAACCATCCGCATTAAATTTAAGAACTACTTTAGTCAAATCATAAATGTTATCAGTAGGTTTATTTTCTTTTTTATATACTGCGATTCCAGAAGAAGTAACCTCGCCAACAACCCATGTTTTTGAAGAAATAATGTCTTTTTTAGGTTTTGTGGGAGTCGTAACTTCATCCTTCTTGCAAGATGACAGGAAGCACAAGATGAATAAAGAAGAAATAAATAAGAGATTTTTCATGGTATTTCGATTTTGTTAAAAGCAATATGCTTGTATAACAAATTTAAGAATTAATTATTCAAAAGAGCCGTCAAATGTATGATAAATTATTAAATGGCTAAATCAATAAAATGGCAAATTATTAAAATATTTATAAAAAAAATAATTGGAAAAAAAATAATTTTCAAACAAAATATTATTCAGAAATCAAATTTAAAAATTTTATAAACAGATGATTATAAAACAATTAACAAAAATCAACATGATTACATTCTGACTTATGCAAGGAAAAATGTGACGTAATGAAACTTTATTCCTGATAAGTATGTAATTAGAATAATACAAATTACGAAACTCAACGAAGAAAGTGGTAGCTTTCTGAATTAGGTATAAATACTAACCATTAATTTAATATTTCCTAACCACGTTTTAAAACAATTAACCACCAATTTGTAATATTAATCACTATTTTTTGAAAATAAATTTGGTCTTAACTACATTCAAAATTTCCCTATTCATCAGAATTCTAACCACTTAATTACGATAATTTGCCACAGGTATTAAATAAATTTTGTCCTAATCACGCTCAGAATTCCACTACTGATAATCATTATAACCACGATATTAAATTAATTAGCCACAAGTTTTAAATAAATTTTGCCCAATTACTTTAAGAAGACTAAAAAATTAATTATCCTAACCACTTAATCTTTATCCATTAGCGCAGGGCTTTTATAAAACACACCTTGCTTTTAGACAACACAAAAACCCTGAGATTTCTCCTCAGGGTTTTTTGTTATATTGCTATTTTAAAACTAATAAATCTTCTCTTTCTGAACTTTCACATGGCTGTCTGTGATATACTCGTCGAAGGTCATTAATTTGTCTAAACATCCTTTTGGTCCAATTTCTAAGATTCTATTAGCAACCGTTTCCGTAAGCTGATGATCGTGACAAGTGAACAAAATTGTACCGGCGAAATCCACCATTCCATTGTTTAAAGCCGTAATAGACTCTAAGTCTAGGTGATTGGTAGGTTCATCAAAAATCGTAACGTTTGAACCCGACAACATCATTCTCGAAAACATACATCTTTGCTTTTCTCCTCCCGAAATTACGGTACACTTTTTCAAGGCTTCATCGCCCGAAAATAACATTCTCCCTAAAAATCCACGGATAAATGATTCGTCTTTTTCGGCTGAATACTGACGTAACCAATCTACTAAATTTAAGGAACCATCTTCAAAATATTTGGCATTATCGTTGGGCAAATATGACTGTGTGGTGGTTACGCCCC
>JBBAKZ010000110.1:2896-8624 GCA_040403275.1 Arcicella sp.
CCCCATTTGAACTCGCCAGAGTCAGCCACCCGTTCGCCCATTAAAACATCAAACAAAGCACTAATGGCCAAAGAATCTCTCGATAATACCGCCAATTTATCGCCTTTATTCAACGTAAATGTAACGTCTTTAAATATGTATCCACCTTCCTGATTTTTTACGGATAATCCTTCAACAGAAAGCAATTGGTCGCCCGCTTCACGTTCTGGCTTGAAGTTGATAAAGGGATAACGTCTTGAGGAAGGTTTAATATCGTCCACTTGCAATTTATCCAACATTTTCTGACGAGAAGTTGCCTGTTTAGACTTAGAAACGTTGGCGGAGAATCGTCGAATAAATTCTTCCAATTCTTTCCGTTTTTCATCCGATTTTTTGTTTTGGTCCGAACGCTGACGAGCCGCTAATTGTGATGATTCATACCAGAAAGTGTACGTTCCACCGTATAGCTGAATCTTACCATAATCCAAATCTGCAATGTGTGTACAGACATTATCCAAAAAATGTCGATCATGGGAAACCACGATGACGGTATTTTTGAAATTTGTTAAGAAGTTTTCTAACCACAGAATAGACTCAATGTCCAAATTGTTGGTTGGTTCATCCAATAACAAAATATTTGGAGCGCCAAAAAGAGCTTGTGCCAAAAGCACTTTCACTTTTTCAGAACCAGAAATATCTTTCAACAAGGTATAATGCAAATCTTCTTTTATTCCCAAGCCACTCAACAACGAACCCGCTTCTGATTCGGCTTCCCAGCCATTCATTTCGGCAAATTCTGCTTCGAGGTCGGCCGCACGATTGCCGTCTTCTTCCGTAAAATCTTCTTTCAAATAGATGGCATCTTTTTCGACCATTACGTCATACATGCGTTTGTTACCCATGATAACCGTCTGTAAAACAGGCAATTCCTCAAATTCAAAATGATTTTGTTTAAGAAATGACATCCGTTCGCCTGGGTTCATCGAAATATTTCCAGTCTGAGAATCTAATTCGCCCGAAAGGATTTTCAAAAAGGTAGATTTTCCTGCGCCGTTGGCCCCAATGAGTCCGTAACAGTTGCCTTCTACAAATTTGATATTTACATCTTCAAAAAGCACCCGTTTTCCGAAACGGAGCGAAACATTTGATACGTTTAACATTATTCTTTATTTTCTAAAATCTCAATAAAGTACAAAATTACGAATTGTTTACCTATAAAAAAATCCTGCAAAAATGTTCTTGCAGGATTTTTTATATAAATATGGTTTAAAATTATTCAACCATAATTGGTACCGAAACTTTTGTCATGTCCCACTTGATGGTGAGGGCATTATTCAGTGCATCAATTGATAATTTTTCTTGTGGAGATGTCAATTTCTCGACTGGTACAACCACCTGAATAACATCTGCTTTATCATTTCTGGCAGCTTTCCCGTCCATCGTATCTCCCCATGCTGGAATTTCCTTATTTATAATAACAGTCCAAATATCTTGCTGAGGAATTGTCCACAACGAATATTTTCCTGCTGGCAATTTTTTACCATCAATCACAAGATTTTTATTCGTTTCAAAGGTGGTGGGTTCATTTGCGCCTGTCCGCCAGACTTCCCCAAATTTTATTAACCCACCAAAAATTTCACGACCTTTTTTGGAGGGTTCGCAGTAAAACAAATGCACTTTGGCAGTACCAACAGCATAAGTCTGATTCACCTCAGGACTTGAACTTTTGGTTCGTGATTTAATGACTTGAAAGGCAATCAGTAAGATTACCACTAAAACTGATAGACCAATTAGGATTTTTTTTAACATAATATTAAAGTTTAAAATGAGACAACTTTTACAAATTAATTTACTAATTATCAATAAGATAACAAAATTACAACCCAACTTTCTTGTTCATATTTTTCCAAAGAAAATAGTAAAACGGATTCCAAGCGGTTGGACGCCACGCAAATTTTGAAGCTTTGTTATTCCAATCGATCAAAGCTTTAAACGAAATTTGAAAGCTATTTCTTGAAAATGCTTGAATTTCATTTTCAGTTGGATTTTTGGCAAACAATTTTTGTTCTTCTTCGATAAATTCACTTTGTAATTTCAATTGATCTTCAGAAATTATATTTTTGAGATTGGAATAATTTAGGTTTCCTAAGCGATACAATCTTTCTGAAATCCACCATAATGTTTTACGGTCAAATTTTACATCTGGCACTTGATTGGTTTCATTTAAAACGCCATTTTCTCCGAAGAAAAAAGGTTTATAAATTGACAAACAAGGATTGGAAGTACCGGTCAACCAAACAGTTACGGGTTTATCTTTTCTAATTTCCACAATCATCGAACCCACCGTATGACTTGGATTAAATTTACCCGTTGCGTGCATACAAACGTCTCTGGTATTCGCCTTATGGGGAGCAAATTTATGTTCAAGAAGATGATGAGAAGACAGCATATTTATGGCTGATTTCACATCAAATCCTTCTTGTTTCGCCCCTTTCATCGTAGTTTTTTGACGAACCCTGCAAGCACTAGCCCAGGACATTAGCGGGTCGGAATAAGCCTTCGAAAAGTTAAAATTACCTTTTTTGTGCCAACCTTTTTCTTTCGCAAAAGCAATCGCATTTTCTGAAATCAAATCATAATCTTCTCCTATCGTTAATCCATTTGAAATACTACCGTAATGCCTTACATTTTTTGCAACCCATTCATTTCCAGCAGTTTCCAAAATCCATGCTTCCTCTGTGTCGGCAATAATGAAGGAATTATGATAAAAAAAATCACGATTTTGGTAACCTCCACATGCATCTTGACCGTAGGATTTCAATAAATCAGTGATACAAATTAGTGCTTCGTTGGCCGTTTTAGAGCGTTCGAGCGCAAGCCTCAACAAATCCATGCCTGTCAAACCTGTTATGGTTTTCTGGAACTTTACTTTCGTAAAAACCGCCTCATTTCCGATGGTGACACCATATTCGTTTACGCCCATTTCAGCACCCCACATCCAAAAGGGTTTGGAAAGAATTACCTCAAACGTTTCCGCTACTTGAGGAACGTCAATATAAGTACAACGGAGTAATTTTTCGTTGTGTTTCAATCTCGGAAAACGCACAATTGCTTGGGCTTCATTGGGCTCACGGTCGGAGTTTTTGCCAAAAATTAAACTATTGGTTTTGGTTGCGGAGGGTAAGGCTATGAAGGTATCACACATACAAAATGAGGTTTTATGAAGTAATTTTGTGCAATTTAAGTAATTTATTACAAAAAAAGGGATGAAATCTATTCATCCCTACTTGAAACTCAAGCCAATTAACTATCTTTTTAATTCGCCTGCTCCCCTAAACAAAATCGAATTTGGAATGAATCCTACCAGTTTTTTTTCAAAAGTAACCGGTGGAATTCCCAACATATCGGCGACTTTATCGCCCATTAAAAACCGCATTTGGGCGGCAGGGAAGGATTTAAACAATGGATTTTCAATGAGTTTCTCCATCGTATCTAACAAAGCTTTTGTCAATAATTTTCCTTCATCCGAGGCTCTAAATTGGCGTTTGGCAATTACTTTATCCATCACAAAAGCTTCCCGTAAATTATTGGGAATCAACGCTTTATCAATTCCCATGATTACCGAAACCACATTCCAAAAATGTAAATAAGCCTCAGAATCGGATTCGGAAGGTTCATTTCCCGAAATCCTCATGCCTCGAATCACAATGTACGAAAATGCTCCGTTTGTACCCGCCATATCTTCTTGATTGACGGGTTTGCCCCAAGCCAAATCCCAAGTGCCATGATATTCAGTAAAAAAGCGAATAGCTGCGTGCATGAGTCTGACTTTCAATATTTTACGAACGGCTTCGCCATTTTCCCAATTCTTTTCTTGGGTAATAATTTGGACAAATTCACCTGTTTCTTCTAATCTTTTTAAGGTATCGGTTTCAATTCTTTGCGACATGGCCAGCACTTTTGCCCCGTCTGCCCCTGCGTAACAATAAGGCAAAGAATAACAGGCTAACATGAGGCCAATTTGGTTCTGATTTTTGATAAAAAACTGCCTTCCTTGTTGCATTAATTTCTCATTCTTGAAGTCGGGTAACGAATTGTTTTGTTCAATAAAATCATTGATAATTTGATAGGCAGAAATGGATTCTGAACTATTTAACCACGAAAACATCGATCTAACGCTGGCAATTCCTTCAGTTTGGTGAAGGTTTAAAATCACTTCATCAGCCAATGGGTCACCCGTCTGTCGGAGTTTATCCATTAGTTCGTTGGGGAATTGGCGAGTTGGTTTGATTGCTTTCATATTCGTTTAACCATTTATTAACTCACAATGTTTACCGGCCACAAATCCGCCGATAATCGCAAAAACCACAATTTTCGTGGTCTTTGCGTTTTTCAAATGGCTTTTCAGGATTTAGTAAATCGGCAACAAATTCTTGCAACTTTTCTTCTGATTTAGCAATAAATTGATGAATACTTTCGCCCGTTTCAAATTCAATATTTTGCTGCAAAAGTCCTTCTTCAATATTTCGGAAAGAATAAATTCCAGCGGCGACCGTATTTTCAGTTTCTTCCAATTTTATGCCTCTGATGGTTAAGCCTTTTGCGGAAACCATCTGCTTCAAAACCATGTATTTATACAACCACAACTGCCTAAATTTATCTTTATCTTTATTATTTAACAAATCAACATCGAGGTCTTCAATACTGATTTTCAAGTCTTTCGCTTCTACTTTTCCCGTTTTATAATCAATTACTCTCACGTGATTTCCACCCGTTCTGTCCAACCTATCAATACGTCCTGCGAAATTTACGGCAATACTTCTGTGATTTACTTGAGCAACAAATTGCACTTTCAAGGTTTTCTCCACATCCAATAACTCTAAAGGGAAAATTTCATTTTTGAGTTGATAAGTCAAGAATTTCTTCACGATGGTCTCGCCAACTTGGTACAAAACGTAATTCATACCTTCCTCAACTCGTAAACCTTGGTTGGTTTCTTGAAAGGCTTGTTTTAAATAGGAATCAATATTTGCTAAAACCTTTTCTAAATCCTCTTTTTCAACAACTCCGCCATTATTAACAAACGCTTGGTCGATATTTTCAAAGGTTTTATGAATCCAATTTCCGAAGGTATCAACGCCCATTTTTTCTTCCACTTCTTCCGCTTCGGCAATTCCTGCGATTTTGCTAAAATAATATTGCAAAGAACACTGAATATATTGATTGAAATGGGAAGGATAAATGCCTTTTTCAGCGATTGATTTCTCCATAAATTGCAAAATATCTTCCGTTTTCTGAATTTCTAAACGAGTTTCATCGGGGTGTTTGGTTTCGCCTTCAATGAATTTTACGGTTGGGTACGTTAAGGTAATATTAGGATTTAATTTTGCCAATTCATGCTCAATTTGCAGAATAAAGCGACTTTTTTCTCCCGCTCCGTACGTATCTGAGGGTAAAACGTGAACTAAAACAATCTCTTTGGCTCTTTGCAAAAGCCTAAAAAAGTGATACGCCATTACCGCATCGGCGTGTTGATGCGTGGGTAAATTGAACTGTGGGTCGGTTAGCGCATCAAATGGAATCAGCGTATTTTGGCGGTTGGTCAAAGGCAAGGTTCCTTCATTGACCGATAGAATGATTATCTTCTCAAAATCCAAGGTTCGGGTTTCCAACATTCCCATAATCTGCAAACTTTCATCCGTTTCCGACTCAAACGGAATTTTGGTTTGCTTAATAAATTCATAGAGAA
>JBBAKZ010000111.1:0-8504 GCA_040403275.1 Arcicella sp.
TTCCAGGCGCTTCTGCAGGCGTTAGCCACCAAGATTCCAATGCAGTCTTTTGAACATGACTTAAATAGGTCGCCAATACTTGATTGGTTTCTCCCATTTCTATCAACTGCCCTTTTTTCATAAACATACCTTTGTTGCAAAGTCCTTGCACTGCGGTAAGATTGTGACTTACAAATAAAATAGTCCTTCCGGAGGTGGAAGCATCTTTCATTTTTCCAAGACACTTTCGTTGAAAATCGGCATCGCCAACGGCCAAAACTTCATCAACAATCAAAATTTCTGGTTCAAGATGGGCAGAAATGGCAAACCCTAAACGTACATACATTCCTGATGAGTAACGTTTTACGGGCGTATCCAAAAATTGTTCAACCCCAGCAAAATCCACAATGGCATCAAATTGGTTTTTGATATCTTGTCTTTTCATTCCAAGAATTGCCCCGTTTAGGAAAATATTTTCCCGCCCGGATAATTCTGGATGAAAACCGGTTCCAACCTCCAAAAGACTGGCAACTCGACCTTTGATGTTGATTCTACCGTGCGTTGGCTCCGTAATTCTACTTAAAACTTTCAATAAAGTAGATTTTCCGGCACCATTTGAACCGATGATACCAACTCTATCACCTTGTTCGATTTTGAAACTTACCTCTTTTAATGCCCAAAAATCTTCGTGACTCACTTCTTCGCTATCTTTTTTAGTGAATAAGTTTTTTACATTATCGGTCACAATTTCTCGAAGGGTATTTCCTTTGGCATTGCCTTTAATATGGTCAATGATGTAACGTTTACTTATATTTTCTGCTTCAATTACTGTCATTTTCAAAAGGGGTAAAAGACCCCATTGCTTCTATTATTAGTTTTATTTTGATGCGTTAAAGAACAAACTTTGATGGATTAAATATAATCAACAAATGAGTTTTCTTTTTTACGGAAAAATACGACGGAAAGGATAGTCGTAATTGTGACAAATACCACGGAAGGAATAATTGTGTCCCACTGGAAATAGTGATAATTTGGAATTAAACACCAACGAAATCCTTCGATTATTCCAGCTAATGGATTAATCCATTGATAAATTGGGTACCAGGATAATTCTTGAATCGTTGCTATTGGATAGGCGATTGGACAAACAAAAAATCCGTATTGAACAATCAAAGGTACAATTTGCTGGAAATCTCTATATTGAACATTTAGAGAGGCAAAAATTACGCCTAAACTAAATGAAGCAAAAAAAGACAAGAGTAAGAAAAAAGGTACAAATAATATATGAAAGGTTGGTGGGTAACCTTTATAAATTAGAAATGGAATCATTACGGCAAAACCGACTAAAAAATCTAATAAAGGAACGGCTACCGAACTTATTGGCATTAATAATCGTGGAAAATAGACTTTTGATACTAAGTTCGCATTTCCAGTAATACTATTACTCACTTGTTGAAATGACATAGCGAAGAAATTCCAAAAAATTACGCCAGTAAAAATAATGATTTGTAAAGGAATATCTGATTTATTTTCAATTTTAGCAACTTTATCAAACGCAAAAACAAATACAGAAACCGTTAAAACTGGTCGAAAAATTGCCCACGCTACTCCAACAAATGTTTGTTTATATTTTACGGTAATATCTCTGAGAGCTAGAATAAACAACAATTCTTTAAATCGCCATAAATCTTGCCAATAATATTTTTCTGACCTTCCCGCCTCTATAACTGTTTCTTGCATAATCTTATAAAATTCTATTTTTGATTAATTTCTTTTAACGATTCTTTAAACGCAACATAGATAATGGCTAATAATAAACCAATGATTGAACCAATAATTACACCTTTTTTGGTTGGATCAGGTTCGGGAGATATTGGTAATTCTGCATCATCTATTCGACTTAAAAGCGGTGTTTCTTTCGCCATAGAAAAATTCAAGTTGTCCAAATTTTTCACCGCCTCAAAATACATGCCTTGTAATTGCCCACTGTTGGTTTGAAGACGTTGTTGTTGAATAAGACCTTCCTGCACAATTATTTGTTGATTTTGGTCGGCATATCTTGCTGCTTCACCCTGAGTTCTATATAGTTCACGCTTCAAAGAATCAACTCTATGCTTAATTAAATCTCTTAATTCTCTGGTTTTAATTGTCTTTGTTTCTTTGTAAAAATCAGTAACAATTTTGAGATACAAATTTGCCCAAATGTAAGAAAGCGTATCGTTTCTAGTTGTGACAGCAAGGGATAAAAAAGAAGCTTTTTTGCTTTCATTGGCCACAATAGTGTAGGGCATTAAATAATTCTGAACTAATCTTACTTTCAACCTTTCATTTAATGATGCAGAATCATATTTATCGTGAACAAATTTAAAAGTTTGCATTTCAGTGTCCTCCTCTAATTCGTCTTTTAAAATCCCACTTTTTTCGAGGTAATAATTACCAAAGATATAACTTTTCCCAAAAACGTTTACTCTGGTTAACAAAGCACGATTATAAAGATTTTTAGTTTTTAGTAATTCGATAAAATTATCTCCACTAAACAAACCAGCACTTGAATTATTTGCCCCACTGATGCCAAAAGCACTCGCTAAGTCAGACAGACCACCGGTGTTGCTACTGCCACCATTCTCCATGTTGAAAACAATTTTGGCAATATAGATGGGTGGTTTTCGAGTTAATCTTTCAAAAAGATAACCACCTGCAGTTCCAATAATAATGGCTAAAATAAGGATTTTCCAGTTCCTAACAATGAGGTTTGTAAAGGAGACTACTTTTTTTACAATATCATTAAATGAAAATTGATCCTCGGGTAATGAATTATATTGATTATCTGACATTTCTAATTTAATAATATTTATTTGAGAGTTCTTACTAACGCCAAAAGGCCTACTGTACTCGATATAACGGTTGAAAGCGCAATGATGGTTTGAACTAATTGTTGCGTTGCGCCTTGTCTCATATTCAATCTCGGAACGATAATTTCAGATCCAGGCTCAACTTTTGGATAGACATTAAATAGTCCAAATAATTTACGAGTTCTGTCCACCGACCCATTTAAATATACAATATAAGAACGTCTTCTTGCCGACAAATCGGTGAAGCCACCTGATTCAGAAATATAATGTTTAAATGGCATCCCAGACAAATAGCGTGTTGAAGTTGGATATAAAACTTCTCCTTGCATTCTTACTGTTTGCGGTTCTTTTGGTACTCTAATGATGTCACCATCTTGCAAAAGCATATCTGTAGGGGTTCCAGGATTTTCCATCGCACGTACTAACGCTATGCCAATTGATTCTTCAGTTTCTTCTTTAACTTCTTCAATTTTTACCGAAGCATCGGTACTCAAATCGCTTAAATCATTAAATTGCCTACGTTTTCTATCTGCTTCCTGAGGACTAATCTTAAATTTGCGAATCAGGGTTGCGCCCGCAGCATAGGCTTGCGCATTTAAGCCACCCACTCTTTTTATTAAATCCGAAATTCTTTCATCTTTGCGTTCTAAAGCCCAAACACCAGGAAAAATAACTTGCCCTTCAACGGATACAAATTGCTGTTTTTCATAGTTTGGAGAAGATCTCACAAATACCTCATCAAATGGTTCAAGTATAAATTTTGAGGACGTTTCATTCAATGATAAATCACTATTAATGGAGAAATTGAATTTCTCGCCAATAGTAGAATTGATTTGACTTGGGTCGTCTTTTCCAATGTTTTTCTTCCTTCTAATAACTTCAATTCTACCAGTAGCAGCTGATTCTTTCAAGCCACCTGCTTTTTGAATCAAATCTTCAACAGTCATATTTTTAACATAGGGAAACGAACCAATTGATATTCCAGTCGACGAGCCAGTTGGCGTTGCGACTACTCCCGTTGTTCCAGTAGCGGGTGGGGCTGTTATCGGAGCGGATTCTTTAAAATTTACCTCACCTTGAATTCTTACTGTGAAAGTCTCTATTAAATCGAGAACAGAAAAAACAGTGACAACATCTTCTCTCTTCAAAACAATATCCGGGCTTTTTCCCGAAATGATATCATCATAATTAACGGATATATTTTCTTTTCTCGAATCTTTAAGTAGTCTTTCTATAGCGATACGTCCTAAAAAAGCATCTTGTTTAAATCCTTCTGCTCGTTTAATCAATTTGGTTAAAGTTTGATTGTCACTAACTGAATAACTTCCGGCTCTGAAGACAGCACCTTTTAAAGTAACAGAGTTTTCTACTCTATCCGTTAAAATTTGTTCAACTGTAATAATATCGCCTGACTGGGGATAAAAAGATGAGATTAAATCGTAATTCAAATCAATCAATTTTAAATCTTTATCCGTAAAACGCTGAATTTTTAAAACTTGGCGATAGGCATCGGATGCAAATCCATTCCCATATTCGTTAATGATTTTTTCTAGGCTCTCGTTCGGGAGATTTTCAAAAATTGCAGGTTTTCTAATTCGTCCTGTTACCTCAATCCGAGATTTGTAGGCACCAACTTGTATGATGTCTTGATCTTGAAGCGAAATATTTTGGCGAAGATTTCCAGTGGTTAAAAGATCGTATAAATCAACTTGGGCAATTAATCGCTTATCTCTAATTACTTTAATGTCACGGAAAGTCCCGTTTTCATTGGGACCACCCGATAAATAAAGCGCATTCATTACTCTTGAGAGTGAAGACATTGAGTAAGAACCTGGGGCCACAACTTCGCCTAAAACGTTAACTCGGATAGTTCTGATACTTCCTAATGAAACGGTAGCAGTTGTATTTGGAGCCGTACCATTGTACGATCTTAGGCCAACGTAAATTTTAGACAGTCTATCAACGATTCTTTTTTTTGCTTCTTCAATGGTGATTCCACTCACAAAAATGTTCCCCACTTTTGGAACCCTTATAAACCCCTCCGAAGTAATGGGCAAGGTATAATGTTCTTCCGAAAATCCATTGATGTCAATAAGTAATTCGTCATCAGTGCCAAGCGTATAATTTTTTGGCGTTGGAATTTTCAAAGAGGTTTCAAAAGAGATATTTGAATTGTTGAAAATATTGAATCCGTACAACTTTCTACGCAAGGCAAGCGCAACAGAATCAACGACGGTAACTGGGGTGCTAGCAACCCTTGCTGATTTTATAGAATCGGTCATTGCTTTTTCCGACCCAGATTGTTTAATCGAACGTGGTGCGTTGGAAGCCGCTGAAGATGTTGCGGTGGAAGTTCTCGGCGTTTGAGTCGGAAATGTAATATTTGGTAGTGATCCAAGTGGAAAGCTTTGTGAAAAAGTACTACCTGTAATAAAGGTAAAACCAAGCGTAAAAAGATATAACAGTGATTTCTTGAAGGGTGTAAAAAACAAAAAACTGTTTATTCTCTGACAAATACGATTTGCTAATTTATTTTTTAACATATTTAAATCTTAGCCTTTAAGGTTAATTAAGGATTAGTTTCAAAGTTTGGGTGTACTAAATCCCTAACAATGATAATTTCAAAACACAAAGTAAATCAACTTTTTGTTAATTCACACGACCATTTGATAGTTTAATTATTCCAAAAACAATTAAAACTTGTTTATTTCATACTTTGTTAATGTTTTTTGTAGTTTTGTTTTTAAATGAAGGTGAAACAAATTAATAGGTTGCACCATTTTGAAGCTCATTTACGATTAGCCGACGATTTTGAACGAAAATTGAAAACTAATTATGTTACCTGTGAATTAACCAGCCTTAATTATCCTTGCTTGTAAATATGTCCACAATTGTAGAAAATGTTAAGTATACCGAAGATAATATTCGGTCCCTCGATTGGAAAGAACACATCCGCCTTCGTCCAGGTATGTATATCGGTAAATTGGGCGACGGGTCCTCGGCCGATGATGGTATTTATGTGTTGGTAAAAGAAATCATGGATAACTCCATTGACGAACACATGATGGGCAACGGGAAAATAATCGAAATTAAAATATCCGACCATCGAGTTGAAGTGCGTGATTATGGGAGAGGAATTCCACTCGGAAAAGTAATCGACTGTGTTTCTAAAATAAATACGGGTGGTAAATACGATTCTGGTGCATTTCAGAAATCGGTTGGTTTAAATGGGGTGGGTACGAAAGCGACGAATGCTTTGGCTTCCTATTTCAAGGTACAATCTTACCGTGATGGAAAAACCAAATGGGCAGAATTCAGACAGGGTGAACTAATAAATGAATCACCTGATGGAACTGAATCAAACGGACGTAATGGCACCCACGTTATTTTTGAACCTGATAATACCATTTTCAAAAACTATCATTACATTCCTCAATTTCTCGAATACCTAATTTGGAATTATGCCTATCTAAATGCAGGGTTAACCATTAATTTCAATGGACAAAAATATTTTTCTCAGAATGGACTTTTCGACTTGCTGAACAAATATTCTGCCGAAGATGAGAGACGTTATCCAATTATTCATTTGAAAGGAAATGATATTGAAATTGCTTTAACGCATGGTAATCAATATGGAGAAGAATATTATTCGTTTGTCAATGGCCAGAATACCACGCAAGGCGGTACACATTTACAAGCATTTCGTGAGGCACTCGTGAAAACGGTTCGTGAGTTTTATAAGAAGGATTATTCGCCTGAGGATGTACGGACAAGTATTGTAGGAGCCATTGCCGTCAGAGTCCAAGAACCTGTGTTTGAATCACAAACTAAAACCAAATTAGGTTCGAGTAATGTTTCGCCAGATACTAATTCTCAATCGGTTAGGAGTTTTATTGGGGATTTTGTGAAAGTTAATCTTGATAATTATCTACATAAAAATCCAGCAACTGCCGAAGCCATTAAAAAAAGAATTGAACAGTCCGAACGGGAACGTAAAGATATGGCAGGAATCAAAAAACTTGCCAATGATAGAGCTAAAAAAGCGAATCTTCATAATAAGAAATTGCGTGATTGTCGAGTTCATTTAACTGACGAAAAATTGGATGAAAGATATAGTACCATGCTTTTTATCACCGAAGGGGACTCGGCGAGTGGTTCAATCACAAAATCACGAAATGTACAAACGCAGGCCGTATTTAGTTTGAGAGGTAAGCCTTTGAATTGCTTTGGCCTAACTAAAAAAATTGTCTATGAAAATGAAGAATTTAACCTGCTCCAACACGCTTTAAATATTGAAGAAGGTTTAGAAGGACTTCGATACCACAAAATTATCATTTCTACCGATGCTGACGTGGATGGAATGCACATCCGTTTATTGATGATGACATTTTTTCTGCAATTTTTCCCAGATTTAGTAAGAAATGGTCATTTATATATACTCGAAACCCCTTTGTTTCGAGTGCGAAATAAAAAAGAAACGATTTATTGTTATGACGAGGATGAGAAACAAAAGGCGATGGTAAAATTGGGACCAAAGCCTGAAATTACTCGTTTTAAAGGTTTGGGGGAGATTTCGCCAGAAGAATTTGGAAAATTTATTAACGATGATATTCGTCTTGAACCCGTTATTTTGACAAAAGATACGACCATTCCCAAAATTCTGACTTATTTCATGGGCAAAAATACGCCTGACCGTCAGAAATTTATTATTGAAAATTTAATCGTAGAAAAAGACCCTGCCGAACTGGCAGCCTAAATTAATTGATCATTGATAATTAATAATAATTAGTCACCTGATTTCAATCATTGTTAAATATCAATTGTCAAATGTTCATTGTTAACTGACAATCATGTCCCTCGAAGAATTAAGAAATCAAATAGACTCACTCGATAACCAAATGCTTGACATTTTAAACAAGCGAATGGAAGTCGTTAAGCAAGTGGGTGAGCTAAAGAAGAGTACCCAGACGGTGATTTATCGTCCAGAAAGAGAAAAACAAATTGTTGATAGACTTGATTCTATGAACAAGGGATTGTTGAATCGTGCTGCGATTGAGGCCATTTATTTAGAAATTTTTGCGGTTTCCAGAAATCTTGAACTACCCGAAAGAATTGCTTATTTGGGTCCTGAAGGCAGCTTTACGCACCAAGCAGCGGAAAGTAGATTTGGGGCCATGAGTGATTATTTGGCTCTCCCGAATATTCGTTCTGTTTTTCAAAGTGTTGATACAGGTCGAGCAAGGTTTGGTGTGGTTCCGATTGAGAATAATTTAGAAGGAATCGTAAAAGAAACCATTGATTTACTGAACGAAACTGACCTTAAAATCGTAGCGGAGGTTGTAATTTCCGTTCATTTTACCTTCGCAACGAAGGCAGAAAAACTTTCTGATATTAAAAGAATCTATTCTAAGGATATTGCATTTGGTCAATGCGAAAAGTTCTTGAACGACTATTTTGGTGCGAAAGAAGATGACTTTTTTGTACAAGTTGATTCAACTTCGAAGGCCGCAAAGTTGGCTGGTCAAGAATACGATTCGGCTGCGATTTGTTCACACATTGCGGCAAAATTATTTGATGTTCCAATCTTATTTGACAATATTCAAGATTCTGCTCAAAATCGAACGCGTTTTTTTATCGTTGGTAAAGATTTTATCATTCAAAAAAGTGAAAATG
>JBBAKZ010000112.1:0-8460 GCA_040403275.1 Arcicella sp.
ATCAAAACATCGTATTGTTGGTCACGAAGATAGGTTGCTAATACTCCTAAATTCAAGAATGAACCAATCATTACTTTTACAGCCGATTTTGATTTTGTAATGGCTAATGTTCCATTAGTGGTAGTTACGCAGATGGTTGAACCGTGAACTTTCTCGGTCATGTAACTGAACGGAGAATTGTCAAAATCGAAGCCTTCGGGGGTTTTTCCATCTCTTTCGGCGGCTGATAAATAGCCTTGACGCTGGTAGGAAACGCACTCATCAAGGGTGGCAACGGGAATAATTGCCTCCACACCGTGGGCGAAGGCAGTTGTCATGCAAGAAGTGGCTCTAAAAATATCAACTACTACTACGATTGAGTTTTCGATGTCGTGGAGATGTAATAATTCAGGGGTTAAACAAACGTCTATTTTTTTCATTCTTTATTTTATTGCTTGAAGCGGAATGCTGTAAGCAATAGGCTTAGGAGTACAAAAGGGTATTTTGCCTACTATGTAAAGCCTATCGCATGCAAGCTATTTCAAAAAAGGCATTTTTGTAACCACAGCCTTCAAATATTTATTACGAATATTGATATAAATTTCAGCACCATTTTTGGCGTATTCAGTCGCTACGTAGCCCATTCCAATGCCTTTATTCATGGATGGAGATTGCGTTCCAGAGGTTACTTCACCGATGATATTTCCTGCGGCGTCCATGATTTCATAATGTTGTCTTGGAATGCCTCGGTCAATCATTTCAAAACCTACTAATTTCTTCGTAACACCATTTTCTTTAATTCTTTTATGCAAATCAGAACAGATAAATTCTTTGTTAAACTTCGTAATCCAACCCAAACCTGCTTCAATGGGAGAAGTCGTATCGTCGATATCGTGTCCGTATAAACAATAGCCCATTTCTGTACGCAAAGTATCTCTTGCACCTAAACCTACGGGTATAATATTGAATTCAGTACCAGCCTCAAAAATGGCTTTCCACATCGCTTCTGCGTGTTCGTTTTTTACGTAAACTTCCATTCCTCCCGCACCTGTATAACCTGTTGTGGCAATTAATACATCACTAATACCTGCCACAGTTCCTTCTTTGAAAGTATAATATTCCATCGAACTTACGTCTAAATCGGTAAGTTTTTGCATCGTAGCAACACCTTTTGGACCTTGTACCGCAAAAAGACTCATGCCTTCGCTGATGTTTTGCATTTCAACCCCAAATGAATTGTGTGATTGCATCCAATTCCAATCTTTTTCAATATTTGAAGCATTTACGACCAAAAAATATTCATGATCATTACGCTTATACACTAAAAGGTCATCCACGATTCCGCCTTTATCGTTTGGCAAACATGAATATTGCACTTTGCCATCGACCAAAGCCGAAACATCATTGGAAGTTACGTATTGCAAGAACTCCGTAGCACGTTCGCCTTTGACCACAAATTCGCCCATGTGAGAGACATCAAAAACGCCCACCGAATTACGAACCGCCAAATGTTCTTGGATAAGATTTGTATATAAAACAGGCATTGAATAACCTGCAAAAGGCACCATTTTGGCTCCGAGAGCCACGTGAAGGTCGTTGAGGTGTACGAATTGTAATTGTTCAGTTTGTTCCATTGGTAAAAGATTGGTTGTTAATGATACAAAAGTACAAGAAAAAACCTGATAGTCAGAAATGGCCATCAGGTTATAAACTAATATTCTATCTTTTTTTGGAATTACTCTTGATACAAAACCGATAAAACCGTTTGTCCCACCGCTTTGAGGGTATTTTTATCAATATTTGTGAGATTATCGCCGTGCGTGTGATGATATGGCCAAAAGAATTTTGGGCTGTTGGGATGAAGTTCCACAATATCGATCATTTGGATTTTGGCCACGTCATTTACTGCCGTATGGTCGTCCGTTAAACCTCCACCTTCGGCATCCACAAAAACCGTTGAATATCCCAAGCGACTGGCAATATCCCAAACATTGCGAACAATCATCGGAGCATATCTCATCGACTCACCCTCATGCGGGAAAATGGCTCCTTTGCCGCCAACCATATCCAATAAGATTCCGTAATAAGCGGTATAGTTTTCTTTGTGTTTATGTGCCGCCCAATACTGCGAACCCAAACCCCAAGAATTAACCTGATGTTCGCCTTGGTAATCTTCGGGTTCGCCGTGGTCTTCTACGTCAAAGAAAATAATGTCAATGCCTACGTTGGGTTTTTGTTGAGCAGTTTGAATAGAACGGGCAATTTCCAATAAAACACTCACGCCACTGCCGCCATCATTTGCCCCATCAATCGGTGATTTTTTATTGATAGAATCTTTATCTGCTACTGAACGAGAATCCCAATGGGCCGTTAATAAAATTCGTTTTTCAGCTTTTGGGTTAATACTTCCGATAATATTACGGGCATTCATTTTTGTACCATCATATTTAGTTGCCACAAAATCTTGACTGATAACTTCGCAACCAAATTGCTTCAATTTTGCGATTAAATAATCGCCACATGCTCGGTGAGATTTTGAATTGGGAACTCTTGGACCAAAATCAACTTGTGCTTTCACATAAGCGTAAGCCGAATCAGCTTTGAAATCAGGCGAAGGAATCAAAGAAACGGCTTCGGTAGGTATTTCAGAAGGCTTTTGACAAGATTTAAAATAAACCGCTACACCCGATAAAACGAAGATTGATAGGAGTATTAGGGAAATTCTTTGTGTTTTCATGTTTGAAATATTCAATTAGTGCTAAGGTTTAAAACGGTTTTACATAAGAATATTCTCTAAACACGTTTTGGTAGCGATAAAAAATCGATCAAATTTAAAGCATTTATTCTAAAGATTTATAAACAACATCCATCACTTTACGCCTAATTTTCAAGGTATTAATCTTGTTGTTGGCCGCCGAAGGGTTTACACGGTTCGATAAAAAAACGAATACTAATTCTTTTTCAGGGTCAATCCATACGAGGGTGCCTGTATAACCCGAATGCCCGTAAGAACTGGGAGAAACTTTACTGGAAACAAAATTACTCTCACCATCCGCAGGCAGTTTGTCCCAACCCAACACTCTATGGCTTTTTGCGGAATGACTAGTGGTAAAGAGATTTATCGTTGATTCACTCAAAAATTGTTTATTACCAAAACTTCCTTTATTGAGGTTCATTTGGAGCAATTTTGCCAAGTCGGAGGCCGAACTAAATAAGCCCGCATGACCCGAAACTCCGCCCAACATGGCAGCCGTTTGGTCTTGAACAGTGCCTTGCAAAAGCCTTTCTCGGAATAAATTATCATTTTCTGTTGGAGCAATCTGAGTTTTTGAAATATGACTCAGAGGATTAAAACTCGTAGTGTTCATGGCCAAAGGTTCGTAGAAATTTTTTGTGGCAAAAACATCCAAAGGCTGATTCGCTAATCGTTCAACAAGGTGCTGTAAAATCATTAATCCTAAATCGCTGTAAACGCAAGGATATAAACCGTCACGTTCTTTTTTATTCATCAATGGCGACTTGATAATCCAGCGCCAAACCGAATCTTTAATGGCTGGTTTTGCGTACATTCCGTCTGCCACACACAAATTACATTCTTCGGTCTGTTTGGGACTATAAAAATCCGTTTTCCAACCCAAAGGAATGCGAGTGCGTTCCCAAAAAGGAATATAAGCTGCTAATCCTGCTTGATGCCAAAGAATGTCTCTGATAATTATATTCTCCTTGTTGGTTCCTTTCAATTCAGGTAAATAATAAGAAGCCTTTTCGTCTAAACTAAATTTCTTTTGGTCGTAGAGGTACATTAAAGTTTGGAGCGTCGCCGAAACTTTCGTAACAGAGGCTAAATCGTAAACGGTATTTTGGTTAACTATCTGACTATTAGTATCATAAGATAATTTTCCAAAGTTTTTTTCGTAAACAATTTTACCTCTACGAGCCACTAAAACTTGACAACCTGGAAATATTTTTTGGGCAATAGAGGATTGAATTAATGGCTCAATGGCGGCTAATTCACTGGATTTCATACCTACGCTTTCGGGCGATGCGGTGCTTAATTTTCCAATACTCGACAGGTTTATTCCGTCACCTGCTTTGAAAATGTTTTCTACCGAAACGGGTAATTTACCGGTAGCAGGAATTTCCCCAAAAAGCACCCTTGCCATGGCTTGATAAGCCGTTGGATCGTCTTCGTAGCCACAAATTAAGGCCGTTGGTTCTGGAAAATATTTCAAACTATACGGACTTCCAAACACGCAAACTACCACTTTTTGAGCCTTTTGTTCCAATCTTCTCACAAAATTTTGAACATTGTAACTAACCTCATATTTACCAGCAGATTTTTTATTAATGTCGTGAACACTCAATATAACCGTTGTGGTAGAATCCACACTTTGAAGCACATAATTGAAAAATGCTTCGTCCGTTTTAGTGGCACTAGCAAAATGTTGAAACGGCGTTATTTTACTTAATTCTTGAGAAAAAAGATTGTTTTCAGCAATATCCAAACCTATCGAAACGAAATTGCTTTCATGGGGAGTAAAAGGCAGGATATTCTTGTTGTCTTTTACCACCGTAATGGCGTTATTATACAATTCCTGCTTGATTTGAGTGGCTTCGGGCGTGTTCAAATCTTGGTATAAATTGTTGCTATCAATGTATTTAAACTGATTCAGTCCGACCCAATATTTGGCATGAAGAATCTTTTTGACACGTGCGTCAATTTCCGTTTGTTGAATTAATCCTGTATTAATTCCTTCCTTGATTTTACGGTTACCTTCGGGAATATCTTCGGAGTATAAGAGAATGTCATTTCCAGCGATAAATGCTTGCAAATCAACTTCTCCCGAGGTTATTTCCTGTCCTTGATGCACACCTTTCATATTTAAAGCATCCGTGATGATTAAACCCTTGAATCCCATTTCATTTTTCAACAAATTGGTAATAATACTTTGAGAAAGGGTCGCAGGTCGCCAGTCGTAAAATGGAACTTGAAGATGCCCAACGATAACGGTTTTTAGCGAATCATTAATTAATTGTTGAAATGGGTAAAGTTCTACATTCTTCAAATGTTCAGCCGTACAGGATACTTGTGGAAGCGTAAAATGCGAATCTTCTTGCGTATCTCCGTGTCCGGGAAAATGCTTTGCACAAGCTAGCAACTGATTATTTTGCATTCCCTTCATGTAAGCACTACTTTTTAGGGCTACATTTTCACGCAATTCTCCGAAAGAACGATAACCAATGACGGGGTTATTTGGATTGGAATTTATATCAACAACTGGGGCAAAATTGAGGTGAATTCCTAAGCGTTTGCATTGGCGAGCAATTTCGCCTCCCATTTTATAAATTAAGGCATTATCTTGAATTGCTCCTAAAGTAATTTGCTTCGGAAATGCCATCGTCGAATTTACCCGCATCGCCAAACCCCATTCGCCATCAATTCCAATTAATAAAGGGATTTTAGTGGTTGACTGAAAACGATTGTTCAAATTGGCGTAAGCAAAAGGCTCTCCTTGAAAGAATATTAAACCACCAATGTAATTAGTCGCAATCAGATTTTCGATGTGTTTATAATGCGCTTCTCCATGCGTAGGATTAATGGCCACCATGAAAAACTGACCAATCTTTTGATCAATATCCATGGATAAAAATACACTATCAACCCACTGATTTTCAGCGAGTAAGCTAGTAGTGTTAAATGCAGGAGGAGGAGGGAAATTGCTATGAGAAACTTTTTTTAGAGCAATTTTTGAAGGCTTGAAAAAATGTAAAAGCGTGTTGTTAAATTCCGCAACTACGGGCGTATGGGATACAACCCAAAAGAGGATAAGTGTTAGGGAAAATAGTAATAAGCGTTTTAACATTAAAAGGCAAATGTGGTTTAATCAAGCAGTGATTTTATTACAAATTTACTACAAATTGAATGCCAATGAAAGGGGTTTGGGAAAATGATGGAATTGTGTGATGGAAACGTAGGATTGGGGGATTTGGTTTGCTAGGGAGACCAGTGTAAACCAAAAAGATTTGAGCGTAAACAATAATTTCTTTACGCATTTTTAAATAGTTAAGTATCGGATTATCGGTTATTTAATCCCCATCCTACCTCATTTTCCTAATTTTCAATAAACATCAAAAAATAATTTTGAATTTTAAAAAAAATTTGGTTTTTTTAACGTTTAAATGTAAAATTTCACTCTTAATTAAATAGACTATGATTATAAACCCAACCGCTGGTGGGCTTAAAGACTTTAACACCTCCATCATTTTTACCCGACAAGAATTTAAAGTTCTTGAATATTCTCGTAAATTAATGACTAACCAAGAAATTGCGGATAAACTAAATATTGCTGAGGTTACCGTAAAATCCCATCGAAAGAAAATCATGAAGAAAGTAGGGATTAGTGGCAAAACTGCCATGAACCGTTTTATAATGACCTTTAAAACGGAATGACTGATAGAATCTCCTACTAAAATCCTACTAAATTACTACTTTGGTAGGATTTACTTTTTCAGATATATCTTGCAACTTTGTGTCGATGGTATAACAAGAATCAACAAGGTTTGGGCTTGAAAATAAACTATGGTTCTATTTAAATAAGTCGTTCAATCCTTCAAATTTATTAAAAGGAATTCGCTTAATGCCTTCAAAGGTTAAGTATAAACTTCTAAAATTTTATAAAAATGAAAACTTTAATGAAATCAATTTACGCATTCGGTTTGTTTTGTGTCACATTATTAATCTATTCATGTTCAGACGATAATAATGTTGTTGAAACTAAAGAAAATTACAATGAAAAAGGGATGCTGTATAAATCAGTAACCAGTGATGAATATTTGAAAGCAACCGATTTAGAAAAAAGATTTATTGATCAAATTGATGCGGCAGTAAATTCTATTGACATTCTTAAAAAGAACAACCCATCATTAAATTACGAGGCCATTATTAGTATAGATAAAGATGCAAAAAATAAGTTGACTAATTCAATCATGATTGGACTTGTAGATAACTCATTGGATGCCCAAAGTGACAAAAATGCAAGGAAAGCAGCACCTGATGGAAAATGTCACGTGTGCGGTTTGTCTTCTGCATATAGTTGCGTAAAAGAAATAGGTCAGTATATGGATTCACACCATACTAATACTGTAAGTGCAACAATAACAAGAGGTTCAGATGGTTGTGTTGATATTGCTTATCATTGATTTTTGTATAAAGTAGTCCTTGATTCAAAACTTTTGATTTGATTATTTTATAAAAGTATGTAATCCCATCATGTTTATTAGTGAAAAGGAGCGAGTGTATTTATATATTGAGAACATGAGATAAAGTTTCTATTACTCTTATCTAATTATTCGAAGAATATGTTTAAAGATTTCGTTCGTAAATACAAAGAATCGTAATTATAAAACAAAGCCAAAACCCTTGTTTCTAGGGTTTTGGCTCTCTAAAATCTATAAACTAACCTCTATTCTCTACTTACGCCTCCATCAAATACGCCTTAATAAATTCGTTAATATCACCATTCAAAACGGCATCGGTGTTGGAAGTTTGATAATCAGTTCGGTGATCTTTCACTCGTCGGTCATCCAATACATAACTTCTGATTTGTGAGCCCCATTCGATTTTCTTTTTACCCGCTTCTACCTCCGCACGAGCAGCGTTTCGTTTATCAATTTCTATCTGATAAAGTTTTGATTTCAAGATTTTCAGGGCAACTTCTTTGTTCATTAATTGCGAGCGTTCTTGTTGACACGCAATAATAATTCCCGAAGGTTTATGGGTTAAACGAACCGCCGTTTCCACTTTGTTTACGTTTTGGCCACCTGCACCACCCGAACGAAAAGTATCCCAACTGACATCGGCAGGATTGATGTAAATTTCAATGGTATCATCCACCAAAGGCGAAATATACACCGAAGCAAAAGAGGTGTGACGACGAGCGTTTGAATCAAATGGTGAAATTCTTACCAAACGATGAACCCCGTTTTCGGATTTTAGATTTCCGTAGGCGTATTCCCCTTCAACTTCCATCACCACCGATTTAATACCCGCCGTATCACCGTCATTGTGATCAACTTCTCTGATTTTGAACCCATTTTTTTCCGCCCACATAATGTACATACGCATGAGCATACTTGCCCAATCCTGCGACTCTGTGCCACCCGCACCCGCATTGATTTCGATGACGGCAGATAGATTATCGCCTTCGTCGGACATCATTTTACGGAACTCCAACTCCGCTAATTTCTCTTCTAATTTTGCTCCTTCAGCATCCACTTCTTCTTCTGATGCCTCGTTCATGTCGTAGAATTCCCAAATCGTTTCGAGGTCGCCCATCAATTGATTGAGTTGGTCAAAGCCGAGTGTCCAGAACTTTAATTCACGAATTTGTCGCATCGTGATTTCCGCCTTTTTTGAATTTCCCCAAAACTCAGGGTCTTGCGTTACGACTTCTAATTCTTCAAACTGAAATTTCTTATTAT
>JBBAKZ010000113.1:0-8444 GCA_040403275.1 Arcicella sp.
GGGTTGTGCGCAAATATCGTTTCACAACCGTAAAGCCTTTTGGAAATTTAGCGGCTGCATCTTCAGTTTTAACCGCTGGCGTAATGATTACATCTTCACCATCTTTCCAGTCAGCCGGGGTTGCTACTTGATAATTAGCCGTTAATTGCAATGAATCAATTACTCGTAGCAGTTCTTGAAAATTGCGTCCAGTTGAAGCTGGGTAGGTTAATGTCAATTTAACTTTCTTATCTGGCCCAATAATAAATACCGAACGAACCGTTGCTTTTTCGGAAGCATTTGGATGTATCATGTCATACAAAGTAGCAACGTGGCGGTCTGAATCGGCAATAATCGGGAAATTCATTTTTACACCATTAATTTCCTCAATATCTGGAACCCATTTATTGTGAGAGTCCAAATCATCCACCGAAACGGCAATTACTTTCACCCCTTTTTTTTCAAACTCACCTTTCAAGAGAGCAGTCTTACCTAATTCTGTTGTACAAACTGGCGTAAAATCTGCTGGGTGGCTAAATAACATTCCCCATGAATCGCCTAACCATTCATGAAAATTAATGGGTCCTTGGGTTGTCTCCGCTGAAAAGTCGGGGGCAATATCTCCTAATCTTAATGACATATTTTTTGCGTTTTAAGTTAATAAGTAAATGAGTAAACGTTTTTTAATCTACTACTCTATTAAGTTACAAGATTAATCATTATTTAGTTCGCTAGTTTTGATTTTTATCCAATATTCAAGAAAAACAACCTAAATTATTGGCTTAAATTGGCTTTTCAATTACGAAATTATGATTCGTATAAATACAGATATCCGCCGCAATGGTCAAACCTTCCCTCACAATTTCTTCCGCCGAAAGATGAGAGGCATGTTTTTTCATCGCCAAAGCAGCCGAAAGCGCATAATTACTACCCGAACCAATCGCAGCAATACCATTTTCAGGCTCTAAAACATCCCCAGTGCCCGAGATTATGAGTGTTTCTTCTTTGTTCGCAACAATCATCATTGCTTCTAATTTACGAAGGTACCGATCAGTACGCCAATCTTTTGCCAATTCAATACTGGCACGTTTCATGTTTCCACCGTAAGCATTTAATTTTTCCTCAAAACGTTCTAAAAGCGTAAAAGCATCCGCCGTTGAACCAGCAAATCCAGTAACAATTTTGCCATCCAACATCTTACGAATTTTTTTGACATGAT
Source organism: Arcicella sp. (assembly GCA_040403275.1). Classification (GTDB taxonomy): domain Bacteria; phylum Bacteroidota; class Bacteroidia; order Cytophagales; family Spirosomataceae; genus Arcicella. Next base: position 1,199 of record JBBAKZ010000113.1, read on the forward strand.
TTTTCGCCACGGTTGCTCCCATTGTTGCTTGCCCGTCGGCTCCGATGGCCACTTCTCTATTATGTACTACTGCTAAGACAGTAGTTGATCTAATTTTTTCCATAAGACTATTTATTTTTTGCAAAGATATTAGGTAAATATTACATTTGATTTCCTTTCTGTAATGAGTTATTGAATAGAATCGTTCATTTCTTTATTCTCACAATTTTATCAACGCTATATCAGCTTTAATTTTAGTAAAAATTTAAATATATTTCCATGAAAAAATCAATTATCACCTTAGGTCTCATGTTAACAATGACTTACGCTAAAGCTCAGCAAGAAATGCCATTATATCCCAGAGAAGTTCCAAATTCCAAACCAGTTCCGAACACCCAAAAATCGGAAACTGATAAAAATGGAATTTTACGTATTTCTGAGGTTACTGTTCCTTCGTTGACGGTTTATTCTACCCCAAAAGGCACTTCTAATGGAACAGCGGTAATTATTTGCCCTGGAGGTGGTTACAGAATTTTGGCGGCTTCGCATGAGGGTTCTGACGTAGCTAAGGAATTTAATAAAATGGGGGTCACGGCTTTCGTTCTTAAATACAGAATTCCAAACGAAAATGCGCAAATTGATAAATCAATTGCTCCCCTGCAAGATGCGCAACAAGCCATCAGAACGGTTAGAAAAGATGCCATACAATACGGAATAAATCCGAATAAAATTGGAATTATGGGCTTTTCGGCGGGCGGACACTTGGCAGCAACTGCTTCAACGCATTTTGCAAAACCAGTGGGCGACAATGCGGATGAAACCAATGTACGGCCAGACTTCTCTATTTTGTCTTATCCCGTTATTAGCATGAAAGAATTCGGACACCGTGGTTCAACGGAACAATTAATTGGCAAAAATCCTTCTGCTGAATTAATAGAATTATATTCAAACGAAAGACAAATTACGAAAGATACACCTCCTGTATTCTTGGTTCATGCGGGCGATGATAATGCAGTTCCAGTGAAAAACTCACTTTCATATTACGAAGCTTGTCAAAAAAATGGTGTTTCAGCAAGTATGTTGATTTATCCAAAAGGTGGTCATGGCTTCGGTTTGAACAATAAAACAACGAAAGATAAATGGATGGAAAGTTTAAAAAACTGGATGGATTCAATGGGTTGGCTTTGAATAGTTAGCAGTTAGCAGTTAGCAGTTAGCAGTTATAAATACTGATTTGGAGGTATTAGTTCCAAATCGGCATTTTTTGTTAACTGGTAACTGACAAACTGATTTCTGCTACCTAAATCTCAAATCAATATTATCGGCTTCCGCAATTTTGTAGAAGCCATTTATTTTGAAGAGGGTTTTCCAGAAATATTTAAGATAAACACCTGTTTTTAAGGCTAGTATTTGTTGGCTTCTTAATTGAAAAAATGGATTTCTGAGTTTAATTATATTCACCGTAATTTTCCAAACGTAGAAAAAAATGGCTAAAGTAAGGTAATGAAAAATTAAGAATAAATAAGATAAAACGCCGTATTCCTTCCGAATCCAGAGGAGATTGGACACTTGCATCTGCGTCCCAAATTTATTTATTGGTGTAATATTCGTTCTTCGGAATGGTGAAGGTTTCTCTAAATGAATAAAACGAATATCATCAAAATAACATAATTTACCCGCTTTTCTGAGTCGGCTTGCCCATTCAAAATCTTCGGCGTACATAAAAAAATCTTCGTCCATCGCTCCTACTTGATTGATAGTTTCATGGCTCATCATCATGAAAGCACCACAAGGTAATTCAGCTTGATTCGGGTCATCAAAATGAGGTTCTGGGAAAATTTTATCCATATATTTATTAAAACGATTCGGAACAACGTACAAAAACTTACGAAATTCATTCCGATTTCTAAAATACGGCATTGGACTCAAATCGGGATTTACTTGTAAGCCTGCAATAACCGCAATGTCTTTATTTTCACGTAAACGGTTAAAAGTCAAGGCAATGGTATTATCAAAAAGTAAGGTGTCGGCATTGAGTAAAAGTAAATATTCTCCTTTAGCCACTTTGAAACCTGCATTATTTCCCCGACTAAAACCTGCATTATAACCTGTCTGTACCCACACAATATCAGAATGAATTGCCTTGATATTTTGTTCCGAATTATCTTCCGAAAAATTATCTACTACCACAATTTCATAAGAAATTCCAACGGTAAATTGTTTGATGGATGAAATACAGTTAACTGCTAAGTCAGAAGATTTATAATTGACAATGATGATGGAAACGTTCATTTTTTAACAATGAGTTGTGAGTTGTGTAAGGGTGGTTATTTACAAATTTACTTAATTCTCATCGAAAAATATCCACCAAGAAAATAGGGACCATCGAAAACTTCATCAACTAGCGTGGGAAATTTTTTTATTAGAAATATCCATTGATTTTTTAACACAAAAAAGCCCAACGTTATTAACGTCGAGCTTTCCGAATTATAATCCTTACTTTGTTTTTTCTATTTAAATATTGATTTATGTTTACGCTTTCTCTTGCCAAATTCCACAACATATTACCAAATAAACCGCTATTAATGCAATTTGTTTAAACCTTTTTTTTATATTTCATGCGCAATATAGCAAATTTGTTTGATACTTTAAACAAATCTTTTAAAGATTTGTTTAAAGTATCACGAAATATTCAAATAGCAAATATTCAACAATTGCTAAATTTATCCTTTAATTGATTGACATTATATCAATCCCGACTTTAATAATAAATCTGGTCTTCTGATTCTTGTTCTTTCGAGCGATTGTTCAAAACGCCAATCATTTATTTTAGCTTCATGACCCGACACTAATATTTCTGGAATACCAACACCTTCAAATTCAGCGGGGCGGGTATAAACTGGAGGTGCTAGCAAATTATCTTGAAATGAATCTGTCAAGGCAGAAGTTTCATCATTCAAAACTCCGGGAATTAACCGAATAATGGCATCAGCACACACCGCCGCCGCCAATTCCCCTCCTGAAAGTACATAGTCACCAATTGAAATTTCCTTGGTAATAAATAAGTCTCGAACTCTTTGATCAACTCCTTTATAATGTCCGCAAAGAAAAATCAAGTTTCCGCCTAACGATAAACTGTTGGCCATTTGTTGATTAAAAGTTTCGCCATCGGGGGTCATATAAATTACTTCGTCGTATGCTCGTTCACTTTGCAAATGACGAATACAACGAGCAATGGGCTCGGCCAACATCACCATTCCTGCCCCACCGCCAAAGGCATAATCATCTACTTGTCGGCTTTTTGTGGTGGTATAATCTCGCAAATCATGCAAAACTACTTCGGCATGACCTGCCTCTTGTCCACGTTTCAAAATGGAATGCCCAAAGAAACTTTCCATTAATTTTGGTACTACCGAAATGATGTCTATTCGCATAATTCAATGATAGAATGAGCGATTGATTGATTGAATAAGTGAATGATTTTACAGTATTGTATCATTCTCTCATTCTATCATTCACTCATTGATTAGTCTTCCATATAAACCTCCAACAAACCATCGGGAAGATTTACATTTAATATTTTAGCTTCTTTATCAGCATTCAAAACAATTTCCGCAATTACGGGAATTAACACTTCTTTGCCTTTATATTCCATTACCATTAAATCTTGGGCTTGCATAGAGTGGACAGTTAGAACTTTCCCTAACTCACCTAAATTTTTATCAACCACTTGATAATCAATAATTTCGTGGTAATAAAATTGATCCTTTTCTAATTCTGGCAATTCATCTAAAGGCAAAAATGCTTGAAGGTTTATCATAGCCTCGGCCTTCTCGAAAGTACTAACTTCTTCAAATTTTACGATGGCACGATTGCCAGAAAGCCGGTAGGTTTCAATAAAATAAGGAATCAATTCTCCCCGTTCTTCCAGAAACACACTTTCTAAATCTTCATAATCCTCAGGAAAATCAACATCGAGCCAAAGCACAACTTCGCCTTTTAGCCCGTGCGTTTTGGTAATTTTACCCAACTCAAAACAAGTTTCTTTTGTCATTATACTAAGGTTTTTGGATGTAGGGTTTGGGGGTTTGGGTTCTTCTTTATACCTAAAACCCAAAACATAACACCCGAAAATAAAAAAATGATACAAAACAACATTTCAGCGTTCTGTATCATTCCTTATATTATTTCTTGAAAAATTACTCAGCAGCTGGTGCTTCTGGAGCCACTTCAGCCACTTGTGCTGATTCCTCAACAGCAGTTTCTATTGGAGCTTCTTCAACTTCAGCAACGGGTTCTTCAACTACATTTCTTTTCGCAATTGCTGCTGCACGAGCGTTATTAATTTCAACCTCTCTTGCCATACGAGCTGCTTTATCAGCATCTTTGGTAGCCGTTAAGCCATCAGATTTACCCGTGATTTTAGCAGCTTTCGATGTTTTCCAATCAGCAAATTTGTTATCTGCAATTTCTTGAGATATTGCTCCTTTATTAACACCTACTTGTAGATGTTTTTTCAACAATACTCCTTTGTAAGAAAGTATTGCACGAGCTGTATCTGTTGGTTGAGCACCGTTCAAAATCCATTTTAGAGCCGTTGCTTCATTCAAATTGATTGATGCAGGATTTGTATTTGGATTGTAAGTACCGATCTTTTCGATGAATTTACCATCACGTGGAGCTCTTGCGTCAGCAACGACTATATCATACATTGCTAATTTTTTACGTCCACGACGTGCTAATCTAATTTTAACAGCCATCTGTTATTTACGTTTTAATGAAGGAACCCGTCCCTCGGTTATGGTATTTGTAAATTGGAGTGCAAAGATAGTGAATTTTAAGGAGTTGGCAAGTCCTTATTTTAAATAATTTAAAAAACTAATGAGTTTTAACGAATTACCCGTTTTTCATTCATTAACTTTGTAATGAAAATAAGTCGTCTTATCGCCTCCGTTTAGGCGGGGGAGGAAAGTCCGCACAACGGAGAGCATCATGCTTCCTCACGGGAAGGTACGGAGTTGGTGACGAATCTGTAACAGCCAGTGCAACAGAAAATTACCGCCATTTTGGGGTGTGGGGAATTAGGGATTAGGGAATTGAGGGTTAGAGATTAGGAGATTGAGAACAAAAGTTTAAAATAAGCAAATACGTAATTTTAAACTTTTATTCTAATCTCCAATAGCTAATCTCTAATCCCCAATCCCTAATCCCTAAAACCTAATCAGGTAAGGGTGAAAAGGTAGAGTAAGAGCCTACCGCCTCGGTGGTGACAGCGAGGGCGTATGTAAACCTCATGAGTTGAAAGACCAAATAGGCTGACGAGACAATTGATAATGGATAATTAATAATGGATTTTGAAAATTATCCATTGTAAATTGTTAATTATTAATTGAAAAGGGGCTGCTCGCCTGATGTCAGTGGGTAGGTTGATAGAGCGTATCGGTGACGGTGCGTCGAGATAAATGATAAGACGGTGTTTCGGCACTGACAGAATGCGGCTTATAGACTTATTTTTACCAGAACGGCTCAGAGGATTTCCTCAGAGCCGTTCTGGTTTTCCTGCTTAATTATCTCAAAGTCCATCAATTTTTATATCCAATTTCCCTTTCGCATTAATTACACAAATAATTGAATTAGGTGTTAAATAAACCTTGTCGGGCGTTAAATCAAGCACATTTCCGTTGAGCGTAACGCCTTTTGAAACTTGTTTATTCAAATTTGCTTGCATTTGCTTTTTCATGTCCTCAATTTGTCCACCAATATTAAAAGTCAAAGACTCTTTCATATTTTTGGCAAAAACGACTTGAAATAACCAATTGGCGGCACCAACCAAAAAATTCTTGGTTTGGAGATCATAATCAAAATTATCCAAGTAAACCGTTTTCTTAATTGAATCATAAGCAGGCGTACCTTTAAAATAAATTTTACCGTTAATATTTCCTTTCAAACCCGATTTAATGACCATTTTTTCGTTTTCTCCATAAATATCAATGTCCGTAACTTGCACATTATATTTTCCATCTTTGAAAGAAAAATTTTGTCCAATCAACGTATCACCCGTCAATTTTGCGGCTTCACTCAACGGAATTTCAGCCATAATTCCTACTTTAAAATCATCTGGAATGGAAGAAACTAACTTTAAATCTGGCACTGTAATGACGGGTAAAAAAGTAGGTTTAGCACCTGTAACCGTCTCGGTAATTGCTTTAATACCAATCGTTGCTTTCACTTTATTATTCACCGAAGTCAGCGGTGTCATTTGCAATTCTGTAGGTGTAATTTTCAACCAAGTACGATATTTTTCGGAAAGCAAATACGGTTGCATGGCAGTATTCCAAGCTTGAACGATGTATTTTTTAATTTCAACATTTTTACGAACAGCATCATCCAAGGACTTCAAAATAGCCTCTTGCTTTGAATTGAGCGCTCTTTCCACTAATCCAGCCACAGAAATATCAAAGCCTGCCAATCGAACGGTTGGTTTTTTTATCCAATCATAGCCAATCGGAAAACTTTGAACGTTTGCTTCCCAGTTAGGTGCAATGGAGAATTTTGAGCCAAATTTTACATTAAATTCAAAGTTCAATTCCTGCGGAGGAATACTCATGCCCATCACTTTATAACCTATTTTAGCCCAAACTCTCAAAGGAACATTAAAGGTAAAAGCCTCATTCTGTGTAGTTACAACGATATTATCACGTTTGTAAACCTTACACATGAAGTTATCGTAATTATTATCATCCATGCTATTATCCTCAAACACCAAGTCTTTGATATTCGCATTGATTTGACGCTCAACGTCAGCCATTGAAATTTCAAAAGGAATTCCGATGGTCGAAATGTTTTTTTCCACTTGTTTTCCTTTATAAAGATATGATTCCTTTGGCCCTTCGGGATTTGACTGCGTAACGGTGGTTGATGCTCCTCCACTCGATGATGTACTTGAACTGGCACAGCTTTGGAGAATTAAAACGGTTGTTAGTAATAGTAAGATCTGTTTCATTTTATTATTTAATTTTCACTTTAGTAGCGCCATACCCAAACTTCTCTTTTTGGGCATCTTCAAAATATTGAACATTTTTATTACCTGATAAACGCTTATGAATGGCATCACGCAACACGCCATTTCCTACGCCATGAATGAAGATAATTTCATCCATTCCGTTGGCAATGGCCGCTTCAAATTGTCTTTCAAACGTTCCCATTTGCAAAGTCAACATTTCAGAATTAGACATTGCCCAAGCATCTTTGGTCAGGACTTCAATGT
>JBBAKZ010000114.1:0-8420 GCA_040403275.1 Arcicella sp.
GCGAAGGGTTACGAAAAATGGTGTATCAATCTCAAAAATTGTGGAAATCGGTTCTAGAATTGATAGTACTTTTAAGGGCGAAGGCTACATAAAAGTATCGAAAGACGGAACGAAATTCGCCGTTGCTATTCCGGGAGGAAAAAGAAATTTAATTGAATTGTACGATTTTACGGATTCTACGGGCGCAATTACCAATAAAAGAGTGATTGATTTAGGCCCCGCACCACCAACGGTTTACGGCATCGAATTTTCACCCGATAGCAAAACTCTATTTGCTACCATGAAGGCAGATACAGTTGCAAAACCAGATTCATACTCATCTTTACTGCGTTTCGACATTACTGATAAGGATTCTACGGTTATTGCCAAATCGAAAATTACGCTCGATTCCTCCAAAAAAGAATATTATGGAGCAGTTCAATTAGCGCCCGATGGCAAAATATACGTTGCCGTCCAAGGTAGTAAAACTTTGGGCGTTCTCAAATTACCGAACGATACTATTTCTATCAAAAGTCTCACGAAAGATTATTACGACAGAAAAGGGTTTAATTTGAACGGAAAAACCAGTCAGTTAGGCTTACCCACTACCTACAACGTCAATGAAACAAAAAATGAAGGCGTTGGAATTACGGCGGGAGACACTTGTTTAGGGTCGCCAAGTTCATTCCAAACGAATCATTTATGTGGCGATAAATTAAAAAATACCAAAACCGATTGGCGTTTTTATAAGGGAGAAGTTCCACAAGATGGAAAACCCGTTGGCTTGCCCATTGCCACCATTCAAGGCGGAGAAGGGGATAAGGGCTTGACGGCAAGTTATACTTTTATGGAGCCTGGAAAATATTATGTGGTCGTGAATATGGGAAATCGTTGTAAGCCCGATACGATGCTACCCGCCCAGCCTTTTGAAATTCTACCCCTACCCAAACCCAATTTAGGCCCTGACTTAAACCTGTGTGCTAATGCCACAACCTTGGATGCAAAAGTAAGATTAGATAGCACCAATTATTTCTGGTTTCAAGATAGAAAGTTTTTGCCGAAAGCTAGTTTTCAGACATTAACTGTCAAGCAATCAGGAAGTTATTTCGTAGTGGTTGAAAATAGGGGTTGTCTTGGTTACGATTCTATAAAAGTAGTATTAGCACGAGCCAAACCGATAAATTTGGGTGCTGATACACTCATTTGTGTTGGTTCACCAATCATTTTGGATGCCTCAAAAGCGGCTGGAACTGGCACGACTTATTTATGGAGTACAGGCGCAACAACCCCACAAATTACCGTAAAAACGGCAGGTAGATATATTGTAAGTGTAACTACGCTTATCGGCACAATTCCTTGTAAAACAGCTGATACCATTAATGTAAGCGTACGTCCAAAAACGTCATTTCGGATAAATACTGTTAAGCCCACGGGTTGTACAGCGAATAATGGGGCCATAGAATTGCTGAATTTTTCTCCAACCGATATATACACTTTTACATGGTTTAAGGATGGAACAATGATTGTGGGCGAAACAACTAATAGAATCAAAAATTTGACCACAGGAAGTTATAAAGTAATGATAAAAAGCACTTTGTCGTGTGATAGTACAGTTGCCATTGTGCTGAATGCTGGCGGAACGCCGAATGCCTTAATTACGCTCACCCCCATCCCAGTTACGTGCGTAAGCGATGGCGCAATTAACATCAATGTCGATAATTTAAGTGCATTTAGACCCGTTAATTTTATCCTTCGTCAGCGAGATAATAATGAGGCAATTGTGAATCAAGGACTTATGTCATCCATTTTTGTTTCATCTGGCAAATATGTTATCAAAGGATTAATTGAAGGTACTTATTATATTGAATTTAGAGAAAGTAGTGGTTGTTTGTTTATCAGTAATGATTTAAAATTGAATAAACTTCCTCGAACTGATATTTCACTTTTGCCCGCTCCAACGGGTAAATGCGAAGGCGAAAAAATTACGTTGAGTCCATTAAATTACACCGATGGAAGCATCAAATGGAGTACGGGGGCAACGACTTTAAACATCGACGTGACTCAAAATGGTACCTATACCGTAACGATAACCTCAACCGATGGAAAATGTATTAGTTCGGCAAAAACAAATGTACTTTTCAAGGTTTCGCCAAAAGTGAGTTTAAGCGCTCCGAGTCGTTTGTGTTTAACGCCCAATCCAACGCAACTGGTTGCTAGTCCTACGGGTGGTATTTGGCAAGGCACGAATGTGAGTAGCACGGGTGTTTTCAAGGCTTCAGCCATCGGAATTTATGCGGTGAAGTATGAATTAACTCAGAATGGTTGTACGGGATCTTCGAATAAAGAAATTACGGTTTTAGACGCTCCAGTGATTAATTTAGGTCCAGATAAAAGTATTTGTAGAGGCTTGACGGATTTCATTGGCGTAACACCCGCAACGGGAATAACCTATCGTTGGAGTACGGGTGAAAATTCGCCAACAATTTTCCCTGAGCGTTCTGGAAAATATATTCTGACGGCTACAAAAGACCTTTGTCGTGTGACGGACACTATTTCAGTAAATATTTTGCCAATACCTTATCTTTCATTGCGAGATGAAATTCCGCTTTGTATTCCTGCCAATTTACCCGTAAAAATTGATGCGGGTGGTGGGGTTGGATTATCTTATTTATGGAATCCAACGGGACAAACTACCAAACAGATTTCGGTGTCTTCAATTGGTGTTTATTCGGTTACCGCCACTAATTCTTATGGCTGTGCGACGACCGCTAAAACGTTAGTCATTGACCGTTGTAACCCCAGTATTTTAGTGCCGACTATCTTCACGCCAAATGGTGATAATAACAACGATAATTTCCAAGTTTTTCCATTTTACATTAAGGATTACGATTTGAAAATATATAATCGTTGGGGAGAATTAATCTTTACGTCAAAAACGCCCGAAGACCGCTGGGACGGAAAATATAAAGGTATTTTGGTAAAACCAGATTCCTTTGCGTGGATTATCACATACGTACCGGAATATTTTCCAGAACAAGGAATACAAAGAAAAGAAGGAGCCGTTACGGTGGCGTGGTAATATCAAAAAAGGCTTTCTGAATGATTCAGAAAGCCTTTTTTGATGCTTGAAAAATTTATATAATCCCTTTCGTTCCTTGTAATTTATGATAACAAAGATAAGAAACCGCTAAAAAAGCCAGCACAACCAACGGCAAAAAGGTAAATCCTACCAAGCCATCCACAAAGAAATAACTCAATGCTGCTCCTAAAAAATCGAATGTAAAACCAGCATACGCCCATTCTTTGATTTTTGCAGAAACCTGTGGAATAATCAAGGCTAATGCTCCTGGAACTTTAAAGAAGAGTAATAATGTAGTGAAATGAGCAGGATAACCCAAATGTTGCATCGCCAATTTGCCCGCTTCGTCATTACGAAAAAGAACGGGCATAACCCCTTCAAATAAGAAAATAAGGGTCGTTGTGACCCAGAAAATGATTTTTGTCGTCTTTTGACTCATGACATTATTGATTAAATATTGGTTTACACTTTTGCTTTTTTACTGTTCATTTTTTCAACATTCTCTTTCATTCTGTTCGTCACAATTTGTTTTACTAAATCGTCGGGTAAAGGCTTTTCGATGGTAAATTGAATGGTTCCTTTGGAGGTTTTATACGATTTAAGCGCTTCTTTCATTTGTTCTGTTAAGGCGCCATTTCCCGCAAAAAGACTACAATGCTTTTTGTAAGCAGCAAAATAAACCAACATACCTTGATATTTAAAAGCGGGAATTCCGTAACTAATTACTTCCTCGGCTTCAGGTGCGGTATCTCGAATAATTTGACGAAGATGCTCAAGCAATTCTCGTTCTCTTTCGGGTTGACATACTAAATAATCATCAATATTTTTTACGGGTATTTTTTCCATGATTTTACTTTTCAACGTATTTCTTAAAATTATTCAAAATCGACTGCCAACCATCTTTTTGCATTTCAATCGGGTTCTCGTTTTCAGCATCAAAAGTTGAGGTTACTTTAGTTGTTTGTCCATTTTTAACAAATATTGTTTCCACTTCACGGCCATCTTCAAGCGAATATTTAATTTTCTCAAATGGTTTTACTTCGGAATAAATTCCTCCAAAGTCAAACCCAAAACTGCCATCTTTTGCCTCCATTCTGGAGAGGAACTTTCCACCTACTCGTAGGTCATTTTCAGCATGTGGTGTGTGCCAATCGTCGGAAGCATTATTCCATTTTTCGATGTGTTTTGGTTCAGTCCAATCCTGCCAAATTTTTTCTATTGAAGTATTTATCGTAGTTTCAACGGTGATTTTTATAAATTCCACTTTGTTATTGTCTTATGAATAATAAAAAAATCTCTTTTATTGTCACACAATTTTTGATAGGATTGTTTGAGGCCATAAATTTATAGATAATCTTTGAAATTGAAAATCAATTGAAATCTTAATCCCTTAAAAATGTACAAAATATACGGCATCAAAAATTGTGATACCATGAAGAAAGCTTTTGATTGGCTAACTGCGAATAACATTCCTTACGAGTTTCATGATTATAAAAAGATGGGCATTTCGGAAGATAAAATTCAAGATTGGCTTACCCAAAAACCTTGGGACGTACTTATCAATCGGGCGGGAACAACTTGGAAAAAACTATCGGACGAAGAAAAAGCTACGGACGAAATTTCCGCCGCAAAGCTAATGATGGAAAAACCTTCCATGATAAAACGTCCCATTATTGAAAATGATAAAATTGTTGTAATGGGTTTTAATTCAGATACTTACGAGCAAATTTTTAAATGAAAATATCATTCATTGGGGCGGGAAACGTCTCTTGGCATCTTTCGCAGGCACTCGAAAATGTGGGGCATAGTGTAGCAGAAGTTTATAGTAGAAATATCCAAAATGCCGAAGATCTCGCTAAGAATTTATACAACGCCAAAGTTCAGCGTGATTTAAACTTCTCAAAGTCTATTGCCAAAGTTTTTTTTCTGTGTGTAACCGACGATTCTATGTTGGAAGTCGCCAAACAATTAGTTCTTCCCGAAGGCTCAATGTTGGTGCATACTTCGGGCAGTAAATCTTTGGCAGAATTGGACGAATTATTAAGAATTAATAGTGATGTTTCGATCATGACGGGCGTTTTTTATCCTTTGCAAACCTTTACCAAAAACTTCCAAATAGATTTTACCGAAATACCGATTTGCATCGAATCGGATGAAGAAGTGGTTGAAAAAACATTGATAGATTTGGGTCAGGATATTTCGGATATTACCTACGTGGTAGATTCCGAAGAAAGGCGTGTGCTGCACATAGCGGCAGTTTTTGCTTGTAATTTCACCAATCATCTTTGGGGAATTACCCAAGAAATTATGAGAGATAATGATTTAGAATTCAATCTTTTGAAGCCATTAATCAACGAAACTTTCCGCAAAGCAATGGCTTCGGATGATATTTTCAAAGCCCAAACGGGTCCCGCACGCCGAGGAGACAATAAAATAATTAACCAACATCTTCTTTTCTTGAAACAACAACCTGATTATCAACAAATTTATCGGGTTTTGTCGGAAGGGATTTTGAAGAAGAAGTAGGAATTTATAAAACTCTTTCATATCTTTAACTAAACAAATAGTTTAAGATATGAAACGAACAATAATATTTCTATTCTTGCTTATTTTTTCATTTTCGATAAAAGCTCAAAAGGCAGAAAATGACGGAGAAATAATATGTTATTTCCCAGTATCACGCAATCCAGAGTTCAAAGGAGGAGTCAAAGCATTAAAAGTATTTTTACAAAAAAATCTAAAATACCCTAAGACAAACGCCTGTGTGAGTGGAAAAATTTATGTTCAATTTGTCGTTGAAGAAGATGGAAGAATAACAGATTCAGAAATTTTAAAGTCTTATTTTCCAAAAGAATTTGATGAAGAAGCATTAAGAGTAATTCGATTAATGCCAAAATGGATTCCCGCACAAGATAATGAAGGGAAAAAATTTATAAAGTCAAAATTTACAATACCAATTGATTTTACGCTCAAATAAAATATGAATAAAGAAATATTACAAAACATCACCACCTTCGTCTTCGACATTGATGGCGTAATGACCGATGGAAATGTCCATGTATTAGAAACTGGCGAGCATTATCGTACTTTTTATATTCGTGATGGATACGCCCTTGAACGTGCTATCCAAGCGGGTTACAGAATATGCGTTATCACGGGAGGCAAACACGAAGGCGTGCGTAAAAGACTCCAAAATCTCAAAATTCATGATATTTTTATGGGTTCGGGTGGAAAAAGTAAATTAGAAATTTATCTGGGTTGGTTGGCTGATTCGGGCATTTCGGAGTCAACTATCTTATACATGGGTGATGATTTACCCGACTATGAAGTAATGTCTCGCCTTAATCTTTTTGCTACTTGTCCCGCTGATTCTTGCGATGAAATTCTGGAAATTGCCAATTATATTTCACCTAACAAGGGAGGAAGAGGAGCGGTTAGAGATGTGATTGAACAGGTGTTGCGGGAGAAAGGAGAGTGGTTGAAATTTTAAGAACTTATATACAGGGTTAATTAAGTCTCTATAACTTCCCGAAAGTTTTAAACTTTCGGGAAGTTTCCCAGCACAAATCTCTACAAAATATGCTTAATATAAGTACTTAAATCTTTATCTCCCCGTCCTGAAAGATTAATCACAATCGTTTCATCTGGTTTGGCATTCAAATATTTCAGAACTGACATTGCATGCGCCGTTTCAAGGGCTGGAATAATCCCTTCCAATTTTGAAAGTTCCAGCGCCGATTCCAAGGATTCTTCATCGGTGATGGCATAAAACTCGGCTCTTTTCGTTTCCCACAAATTGGCGTGCATCGGACCAATTCCCGGGTAATCTAAACCAGCTGAAATGGAGTGCGGCTCGATTACTTGACCGTCAGTAGTTTGCATGAGTAAACTTTTACTTCCGTGCAGCACGCCAGTCTTTCCTAAAAAAGTAGTAGCGGCTGACATTCCAGTCATTATCCCATGTCCTCCCGCTTCGGCAGCGATAAGACGAGTGTCTAAATCATCCAAAAAATGATAAAAAGCTCCTGCCGCATTTGAACCACCACCCACGCAAGCAATTACGTAATCGGGCGTTTCTTTCCCCGTTTTATCTAATAATTGCCATTTGATTTCTTCCGAAATAACCGACTGAAACTTCGCAACCATATCAGGATATGGATGCGGTCCCACCACCGAACCGATGATATAATGCGTATCAACGGGATTATTTATCCAGTGACGCATGGCTTCGTTGGTGGCATCTTTCAAAGTTCTAGAACCACTCATGGCAGGACGAACTTCGGCTCCTAACATTTTCATCCGAGCCACGTTTGGTGCTTGTCTTTCAATGTCAATTTCGCCCATGTAAACGATACATTCCAAGCCCATCAAAGCACAAACCGTAGCCGTTGCTACGCCATGCTGTCCAGCGCCCGTTTCTGCCACAATTTTCTTTTTACCCAAACGCTTTGCCACCAAAATTTGCCCAATTGTATTATTAATTTTGTGCGCTCCCGTATGGCATAAATCTTCCCGTTTTAAGTAAATCGTTGTATTGTATTTTTCCGATAAACGCTTCGCTAAAAACAAAGGAGTCGGGCGACCCACGTAGTCTTTCAAAAGGTAATGAAATTCTTCTTGAAAAGAGGGTTCAGCGATGATACTCAAATAAGAAACTCGCAACTCTTCCACATTGGGGTAAAGCATTTCTGGAATGAAAGCCCCACCAAATTGTCCGTAATACCCTTTTTCGTTTACGTTATATGCTGATTCTGTAATTGTAGTCATTTTAATTATTTTTATAATTCTGCCATTTCAGGCTTAATAATACTCATTAATTCCTCTAATTTTTCAATATTTTTCAAGCCCGGACTTACTTCAAACTTACTATTTACATCTAACGAATAGATTTTTAACCCTTTGAGTTCCATGGCCTGATGGGCATTGTCTGAATCAATTCCCCCCGCCAAAAAAAATGGTTTTTCGTTATCATATTTATTCAAAATAGACCAATCGAACGTTGTTCCATTTCCACCCTTTTGGTCGCCTTTGGTATCAAACAAAAAGAAATCACAAAAAGGCTTAAAATTCTGAAGTTTACCAAAATTAAAATCTTTATCCACCGAAAATGCTTTGATGATATTTACCCCTTTATGTTTTAGATTTTTACAAAAATCGGGTAATTCTTCCCCGTGTAATTGAACATAATCCAATTCGTATTTTTTGTACATATCCAAGATATAAGCGGCTGTCGCATTTACAAAAACACCTACTTTTCGGGTTGTAAATGGAAACGATTTCAATAAGTCCTCATCCAATTCATCACCCACGAATCGGCTCGATTTTTCATAAAAAATGAAGCCCATATAATCAGGTTGAAGCG
>JBBAKZ010000115.1:0-8386 GCA_040403275.1 Arcicella sp.
AATAATGAGTAGAAGTTTACACCACTATACAAGTTTGAATTCACTTGTGGGTTATTCACTTTGCTTAAATTCGCGTAGTCCAAATCCATTGAGAAAGGATTGATACCTGAACCACCGATTTGTCTTCCTGAACCAGTATTTAAAGCCTCAACGCCTGCTTGTGCAGTAACACCATGTTTGCCAAACTTAGCTTTGTAAGTTGCCGTATTGGTTAATGTCCATGCAAAGTTATACCCGCTACCTTCACCAAATGAATTACTGGCTTCTGGTTCTGAATCACCTAAATATCTGTAATTGTAATCTTTGTAATAATAGGTATTGAACTGTCCACCAATACTTGAACGTAAAGTCAAATTAGCAATTGGGTCAAATTCTACATAAATATTACCGAAAGCATTTCCGTTAAAGTTATTATCATTACCATTATTCAAGGTTAAACTTCTAACTGGGTTTCTTGGATTGTTGAAACCAGCCACTTTTGTTGAAGCATAACTTCCAAATTCATCATAAATAGGAATGATTGTTGGCATACGATAAGCCGCTAAAATTGGTGATTCGTCTGCAGCAATACCCAAACCATTATTTCCACCTGATTGTCCCGTTACTGAACGATAAGTGAATTGAAGATTTTCTCCGATTCTTACTTTTTTACCAAGGTCGAATTCAGAGTTTGCTCTAAATGAATATCTTTTATAATTATTATTAATTAATATACCCGCTTGTTCTTGAGCAGATAATCCAAAATAATAACGACCACCATCAGTACCACCGCTAAATCCAAGGCTATGACGCATAATTGGGGCAGAACGTGTAACTGCTCTGTACCAGTCTGTTCCAGCTAAGTTTGGCTTGATTAAAAAACTGTTAGCAGGATCTACATCATAATCAGCTTTGGCCTTTGCCAAATCAACAGCACCATATACCCCACTTTGGCCATTTGCATACAAATATCCAGGAATCGTTGCAGTTTCGCCATTACCGTATTGTGGGTGTTTCAAAGCATTGGTATATGCCTCAGTACCTTTCACAATGCCGTTTTGAGCAATATTATTCAATTGTGCTTTTTTAGTCCAATCGGCCTGCTCTTGTGGGGTCAAGTTTTTAGGAGCTCCATCTGCATTAGGATCTGTAACGCCGAATAATCCATCGTAAGTAACTTCCAATTTACGGGCTTTTTTCACCCCTTTTTTTGTAACATACACAATTACACCGTTGGCTGCACGAGCACCATAGATTGAAGCAGCCGCCGCATCTTTCAGCACGGTTGTTGATTCAATATCATTTGGTGATAAAAAATCTGTCGAACCAACTGGTACGCCATCCACAACGTACAAGGGCTCATTACCACCGAATGCACCAAATCCACGTACACGAATAATTGAACTTGTTCCTGGTTGTCCGTTGGTAATTAAAGTAACCCCTGAAACTCGTCCTTGCAATTGTTGCTCAACGTTTCCTGAAGGAGTTGCCAATAAATCTTTAGCTTTTACAGTTGAGATCGCTGCGGTAGATTCCTTTTTGTTACTACTTGAATATCCTGTAACAATAACCTCATCAAGGGCGGACACATCGTCACTCAATGTAACATTTACCGTAGCCTGTGTCCCTACTTTGACTTCCGTACTTTTAAAACCAATTCCAGAGAAAGACAAAATGTCTTTTCCAGATTTCAAATTAATAGCAAACGCACCATTTGCATCAGTCGAGGTACCAGTTTGTGTTCCTTTCAAAAGAACTGACACCCCAGGAATTCCTTGGCCATCGCCTCCCGTAACTTTTCCAGTTACTCGTCTGTCTTGGGCAAAAGTAAGGAATGTACTCAGTAAGAATACACCTAACAAAAGCATTCTCTTTAAGGGAGAGTAAAGTTTTGTGTTCATAATAAGAAATTGGGTTTTTGATTGAAAAAATTAAATAATTAGTTGAATTTGCCATAAAGTTAAGCCTAATCTCCTTTTATGACAATATATTTTATGAAAATTTTTATATTTATCATTTCAATGTGTAACATTTTGACTACTTTTTTACTATATGCGTGTGATAATCAATGCTATACAGTGCTAATTGATTAATAAAAGCGTATTGCGCTTCAAATTTATTTTTAGTATGTATATTTGAATAAACTCTTATCTTTAAGTGTTACCTTTAAAATTTGACTATAAATTACCTTTTCAAGAAGTACTTAAAAAATTATGGCAGAGTTTGATTATAAATCGGCATTAGCAAAAGTTCCTGAACAGCCTGGTGTGTATCGGTATTTTGATGAAGAAGGGACGATTATTTATGTTGGAAAAGCTAAAAATCTAAAAAATAGAGTAAGCAGCTATTTTGCGAAATCTAATCAGCACGACCGCAAAACAAAAAGATTAGTGAGTCAGATTCGTCACTTAGAATTTACTATTGTTCATACTGAATTTGATGCGTTACTGCTTGAAAATACGTTAATAAAAAAACACCAACCTAAATTCAATATTCTGTTGCGGGATGATAAAATGTACCCGTTTATTTGCGTGACCAACGAGGCTTTTCCAAAAATCATTACCATCCGCAGAGTAGATAAAAAGTTAGGCACATTTTTCGGTCCTTTTGCCAATTTAAAGGCCATGTATACCATTCTGGATATGTTTAAACAGCTCTACAAATTCAGAACTTGTAATTTGAATTTATCTCCCAAAAATGTTAAAGAACGTAAATTTAAGGTTTGCCTTGAATACCACATTGGCAATTGTAAAGGCCCGTGTGAAGGACTACAAATGGAACCTGATTATTTAGAAGAAATAGAATTAGCAAAAAATACTTTGAAGGGTAATATGGCACAACCTAAACAGTATTTTGAACGGAAGATGATGGAAGCGGCCTCTAAACTTAATTTTGAAGAAGCACAAGAGTTTAAAGAAAAACTGACTTATTTAGTTAATTTCCAAAGCAAATCAACCGTTGTCAATCCCAATATCAAAGATGTTGATGTTTTTTCAGTTGTTTCAGATGAAGAATCTTTCTATTTCAACTTTATGAAGATTTTGAATGGATTTATAACGCAATCGCAGTCTTTGGAAGTAAAAAAGAAATTGGACGAAACCGAAGAAGATGTTTTGACTATGATGGTTTGGGAAATGCGGGATAAATATGAAAGTGAAGCCAAAGAAGTCATTACCAATATTCCTTTATCAATTGATTTGAAAGGCGTCGAAAATGTACTTCCTCAGATTGGCGATAAACGAAAACTCTTGGACATGTCCTTGAAAAACGTATTGTATTTCCGTAAAGAAAAAGCCGACCGACAAGCCTCCGAGGCAAGTGCGGGAGATTCAAAAATGCGAATTTTGTTGACTTTAAAGAATGATTTGCGGATTAAGACGATTCCAAAACACATCGAATGTTTCGATAATTCCAATATTCAAGGTACAAATCCGGTCTCGGCAATGGTTTGTTTTAAGAATGGAATGCCTTCAAAAAAGGATTACAGGCATTTTACCCCAAAAACGGTGGTCGGCCCAGACGATTTTGCCACTATGAATGAAGTAATCACCCGCCGCTACAAACGACTTTTAGAGGAAGAAGCCGATTTGCCCGATTTAATTATCGTCGATGGTGGCAAAGGACAATTAAGTGCCGCTTGCGATGCCTTGAAAAGTTTAGGTTTATACGGCAAACTGCCCATCATTGGCATTGCCAAACGCTTAGAGGAAATTTATTTTCCCGAAGATAGTATTCCATTATACATTGATAAAAAATCAGAATCCTTGAAACTAATTCAAAGATTGCGGGACGAAGCTCACCGTTTTGGTA
The DNA here is from genome assembly GCA_040403275.1 of Arcicella sp. Classification (GTDB taxonomy): domain Bacteria; phylum Bacteroidota; class Bacteroidia; order Cytophagales; family Spirosomataceae; genus Arcicella. The sequence goes on from JBBAKZ010000115.1 coordinate 3,790, forward strand.
TCACCAAACACCGGGATAAACGTTCCAAAAACTTCATTATTAGCCAATTAGAAAGCATTGAAGGGATTGGCAAAACAACCGCTGAGAAACTATTAAAACACTTTGGAACGGTCAGTAATATTTATAAAGCCTCTCACGAAGAATTAGAAAAACTCATGGGAAAAGCAAGGGCTATGAAAATTAGGCAACAGTTGGAGATTGTAGGAGGGCAATGAGAGGGTATTCATTAAACTGTGTCAAATCAATTTTCTAATTTTTGAATATCGATTCTGTCTTCAAAAGTAATCAATAATTCTGACAGTATAGCTTTCCAACCAAAAGCGGTTTTATTCCAGATTTTTTCCATGTTTTGTATGGCTAAAAAAGCTATTTTTAATAAGGCATTATCTGAGGTAAAAGCCGGTTTTGTTTTGGTCATTTTACTAATATTTCGATGATATGATTCTAAGGTGTTGGTGGTATAAATCATCCTTCTAATCGACTCTGAATACTCGAAATAGGTACACATATTTTCCCAGTTGTTAACCCAAGTACCAACGGCTTGTGGGTACTTTTTTGACCATTTTTCCTCCAAAATTAATAAAGCGTCTTCGGCATTTTTTAGATTTGTCGCTTGATACACGTTTTTCAAATCAGCCATAAATTCTTTGCTATCATTCCCAGGAATAAGGCGAATAGCATACCTTATTTGATGGACGATACACAATTGAACTTTTGTGCGAGGAAAAGCATTCTCTTTGGCGAGTCAGGGATTGAGTAATCAATCTTATTTTTTGGATTATGACAAAGACGGTGATTTAGATATGCTTTTGTTAAATCATAATCCTAAAAATTTACCCATCCTCAACGAAGCAAGTACAGCAGAATTTCTAAAAACCGATAACCCTGAAAAAGGCCTGCGATTATATAAACAAAACAACGGATTTTTTGACGATGTAACTACAAAATCGGGCATCAATGGTTCGGCTTTGAGTTATGGCTTGGGCTTGGGAATGGCAGATTTTAACGACGATGGTTGGATAGATTTCTATGTATCAAATGACTATGCCGTACCTGATTATCTATATTTGAATAACAAGAATGGTACTTTTAGTAATACTGTCCAACAGAGTTTGGGACATACAAGTCAGTTTTCGATGGGGAATGATGTTTCAGATCTGAACAACGACGGGCATGATGATATTTTCACCCTCGACATGATTCCTGAGGGCAATCACCGTCAAAAATTGTTATTGGCTCCCGATAATTTTGCCAAATTTGACCTCAGTGTTAAAAGCGGTTTTTATTATCAATACATGAAAAATATGCTTCATGTCAATAATGAGAATGGTGACTTTTCGGAAGTGGGACAAATGCAAGGAATTTCTAATACCGACTGGAGTTGGGCGGCGCTTTTTGCCGATTTCGATAATGACGGTTGGAAAGATTTGTTTGTCAGTAATGGTTATTATCACGATTATACCAACATGGATTTCATCAAGTATATGGATAATTATGTGCAGCAGAAAGGCCGATTAGTGCGGGAAGATGTGTTGTATATTTTTACCAAAATGCCCGCTTCCAATGTAGTGAATTATGTATTCAAAAATCAAAATGGATGTTCTTTTTCAAATGAAACAAGGTCTTGGGGTATGAATCGGCCGTCCAACAGCAACGGTTCGGCTTATGCAGATTTAGACAATGATGGCGACTTGGATATGGTTTTCAACAACATTAATCAACCCGCTTTTGTTTATAGAAATGAATCTGAAAAACTAAAAAAGAACAATTATTTACAAATAAAACTGAAGGGTAAAAACGGCAATACGGAAGGCATTGGCAGCAAAGTAAGTATTTATGCCCAAGGGAAAATCCAAACCCAAAATCAAACGATTACCAGAGGATATTTATCTGCGATATCGCCTGTAGTACACTTTGGTTTAGGGAAAAAGCCAAAAATTGATTCCTTAACAATCGTTTGGTCGAGCGGGAAACAACAGACGATTAAAAATTTGACGATTAATCAAATATTTAATTTAGATGAAAATAATGCCAACGAAAACCCTTCAAAAAAACGCATTGACAAAGCATTTTTCACCGAAATCCCCTCTCCTATTCCCTACCAAAATCCCGATATTTCAATAAACGATTTTGATAGACAATTACTACTCATTAGCGAACCATCTTACACAGGGCCTTGCATGGCAAAAGGCGATTTGAACAAAGATGGTCTAGACGATATTTTTGTGGGTGGAGCCGCTGGGCAAAGTGCTTCTTTATATATTCAACAAAAAGGTGGACGTTTTACCTTACAAAAAATTCCTGCTTTTGAAACTGACAAGGCAAATCACGATGCGGGTGCCGTCATTTTTGATGCTAATAATGATGGATTTCAAGATATTTATGTCGCAAGCGGAGGTTATCATTCTTTTACGGAAAGCGATGCTCTTTTGCAAGACCGATTATATTTGAATAATGGTAAAGGAAACTTTATAAAAAGCCTAAATGCCGTACCTCTCATGCTTTCGAGTAAATCTTGTGTAGCGGTCAATGATGTGAATGGAAATGGATTTATGGATATTTTTGTGGGTTCAAGAATGATTCCGGGCAAATATCCAATCATACCAATGAGTTATTTCTTATTGAATGATGGAAAAGGACATTTCACTAATTAAACACAAAAAATGGCTCCTGAATTGGAAAAAATCGGAATGGTAACGGATGCCGTTTGGATAGATTTGAATCAGGACAATAAAAAGGAATTAGTGGTAGTTGGTGAATGGATGTCCGTTAGTGTTTTTACGTATGAACAAGGCAAAATGGTCAACAAAACTAATGCGTATTTCGATAAAAATTATAGTGGTTTTTGGAATAAAATTGCCGTTGGAGATTTCAATAAAGACCACAAACCCGATTTGATGATTGGCAATTGGGGAGATAACTCTCAAATTAGAGGCAGTGAAAATGCACCTACGGAAACGTATTACAAGGATTTTGATAAAAATGGTTCAATTGAATCCATCTTATGCTGTTATATCCAAGGGAAAAGTTATCCCTACGTTACCAGAGATGAATTGCTCAATCAGATTGGGGGTTATCGCTCGCAATATCCTACGTATGAAAGTTATGCCGATGCAACATTAGATACCATTTTTACCCCCGAAGACTTGAAAGATGCGGGGCATTTAACGGCAAATCATTTACAAACTATGCTATTTTTAAGTTCCAAAACCAATAAATTCAAAGCAAATCCTTTGCCTGAACAAGCTCAATATGCGCCCGTGCATACGATAACAGTTTTGGACTTTGATAAAGATGGAAATGAGGATGTATTGCTTTGTGGCAATAATCTGCATACCAAAATCAGATTAGGTAGAATGGATGCCAATTACGGATGTTTAATGAAAGGGAATGCAAAAGGAAATTTTCAATATTTGAATCAATCTCTTTCGGGTTTTAAACTAAAAGGCGATGTACGAAGTGTGGTACAAATAAATGATTTATTGCTTTTTGGTATTAATGAAAAGAAAATGGTTAGTTATCAGTTGAAAAAATAAATATAATGAGGCATTCGATTGAAAGGAAAGCATCAGATGAGTTTCTAAAACACCCAAATAATACGGTTAACAAATTCAAACAAAATAAAATTAGTCAAATAACCGAAAACTTGGTTCATTCAATGGTAGATTAAATAGGAATTTTAAGGATAATGAAGTTACTATTTATGGAAAGTAAATTGAAAACTAAAAGAGAGAATGCCACCTTGACATTCTCTCTTCTGTTAATCTTAAATCGAAATTCTAATATTCCCAAAGATTATGTTCCATCTCCATCAATTTATATTCCAATTGTTGAGATTGAATCAAACCTTGTTTTGAACCTCCGTATTTTGTATCCAAATCATCATCTTTAGAATTACCTTTCTTGGTTAAACGAGCATGAAATAAACGCAAATCAAAGGCATCAGCCATATTTTTGTGTTGTGCTTCGTTTTGTTCATTATACCAAACACAATTTGGATTACTACGGAACAATTTATCTAAATCTTTGTATCTAAAAGACCCTACGTTTTTGTCAAAGCCTGCAGTTGTCATATTTGCAGGAATGATTATCGTAATTGACTGAATATCATAATACAAACGTGAACGTTGTTTATCAAAAATAGCATCCTCACGAATTTCTAATACCGATAATTGCTTCGCATAATACAAATTATTATTATCGATCAAAGGTGCCAAATTATTAAATCCATCATTCACAGCAGGCGTTGTCCCCCCTTTTGCCGGAGTTTTAGGTTTTGGATCTCCCCAACCATCATCTGCACCAGCCGTGGTTCCACCCGCTTCGGTTCCAAATCCCGCCGCTTTTTCAGCATCGGATAAAGCATTATCATTGCCTATATTTTCCATTACTAAATTCTTCATGAAGTCCTCTTTAGTAAGTTTAGTCTTCAGGGAATCGTTCTTATATGGTTGCAAAACACCGCTTTGCACCCATTCCATGAGGTATTTTGTAATTTCGTTACCCTTTGAAAAGAAAGGTTGATTTTGCTTTTCGTTCAAATCCATCCGTCTCCACAAACGTTGCTTCCACATAATGTTCGATTCGTCGATTGGAC
>JBBAKZ010000116.1:0-1996 GCA_040403275.1 Arcicella sp.
TCAAATTTCCATTTTCTTTCGGAAGAGCACGATAAAAACCATACCCAAAACCAAGTGTAGCTGAGCCATTTATGCCCATATTTTGGTTCTTTTTTGTCCGTAAATTAATGACTCCAGCATTGCCCGCTGCATCATATTTTGCGGGTGGATTGGTCATTATTTCGATTTTTTCTAATTGGTTCGACTGCATATTTCTCAATAAATTGGCTAAATCGCTGGCAGACATATACGTTGGTTTACCATCCATCAAAACCATTACATTTTGTTTGCCTTTCAAAGAAATATTACCATCTTTATCAACTGTGACACCCGGGGCTTTTTCTAATACTTCCAATGCCGTACTTCCCGCCGAGACAATCGAGTTTTCGACATTTACGATGGTTTTATCTAGTTGTTGTTCGATGAAAGGTTTTTTAGCAATCACTTGAACTTCAGATAATTGCTTAGAATCTTCCGATAAAATCAAATTCGATAATTTTACTGAGGGATTATCCGTATCTAAAGAAAATTTTGGGGTAAAAAATTTCTTGTATCCCATTTGAGAAATATTTACTAAATATTCTCCCGAAGGTATTTTCTCAAATTCAAAAGAGCCACTACCATCAGATAACGCTCCTTTTATGAGTGTGGAATCTTTTGCTTTTAGCAAAGTTACGCTGGCAAATTCCACGATTTTAGATTTATCATCCGTAATTTGTCCGCTAATTTTTCCCTGTGCATTCGTTATAAAACTGTTTAGGCTTAGGAGGGCGATAATTGTGTAAAAAAAAGTTTTCATAATGAGTGTTTTATGTTTAAAATTAAATGATGCGACTATTGGGCATCGAAAAAAGGTTTATTTGTTATGTCAAAATTATAAGTAAAGCATACTACCTTGTATTGCATATTACCTATTCGGTTCTTTAAAAGGATGAATGGTTATGAAGTGGCATTCAAGTAATTAAGTAGTTTTGAAAGAATGGCTAATTGTCATTGAGATGCCGAAGGAAAGAAAAAGGTTGCAGAAAAAACAAAAAAATCATCATTTCACAGAAATGATGATTTTTTTAATAATAGTCGCATGACTTTAAGTGATGTCAGGATTCAATATGGTGTAAATACTTTTTAGGGGCTGACTATGGTCTGACCTAATTAAATTGAACAGGAACTTTCCGAAAGTTCTAAAACTTTCGGAAAGTTGAATAAACTTAGTTAACGATGTAATTAGTGACAATAATTTGAGGGAATAACTCAAATTAACTCAGAAATGATTTTTAATCCGTTCAAAGTCAAGGCTTTATCTACTTCGTCAAAATCGTCTTGCAAAGGGGTGAGAATAGATGAAAGTCCACCCGTAGCCAAAACCACACAATCAAGTCCAACTTCTTTTTTGATTTGGTGAATCATTTCTCGCACCATTCCCACGTATCCCCATAAAATTCCGGCTTGAATGGCGTGAACTGTATTTCTTCCAATCGCAGATTCGGGCATTTGTAAGGGTACTTCGGGCAATTGTGCGGTATTAGAAAACAAAGCTTTTACGGCAGTTTTCAAGCCGGGTGCAATTGAAACGCCAATGATTTCGCCATTTTCGGAAACAACGGTATAGGTAAGTGCCGTGCCAAAATCTACGATGATACATTTTTTCTTGTGGGTATAATACGCATAGACCGCATTGCAGACCAAATCCGTTCCGATTTCATAAGGACTCGGAATCTTCATTTTTAGTTTGTCGTACATTTCAACACCCACCATCAACGGGTCGATTCCGAACATTTGTTGTACCATTTCTTTCAAAATAGCTTTCTGGTCGGGAACAACACAACTAATGATTGATTTTTCTATGTCACTGATTTTCAACGAATTTTCTAAAAATTGAATGCGTAAATGAGCTTCATAGTCAGAAGCTCTTTGCGACAAAGACGATGAAATGCGAAATTGATGAATCCACGAAAAGCGATCATGAATTCCAAAAACGATGTCAGTATTTCCGATATCGATGGCTAAAAGCATAATT
>JBBAKZ010000116.1:2006-2630 GCA_040403275.1 Arcicella sp.
TTGGGAATTAGGGGTGGAAATAAGTTCCAGATTTATATTTTCTAAAAACTAATACCTTTATTTGCTAACTCCGTTGCTAGTTGTTCAGGTGATTGAAAGTGAATCGCATCTAAGCCCACCGCTTTTGATCCAATTACATTTTTAATATTATCATCAATGAAAATGGCTTTTTCACGGTCAATATCGTAGCGACTCAGGAGGGCTTCGTATATTTCTGGCTGGGGTTTTAATAAAAATTCCTCGCCCGAAACTAGCGTGCCTTCAAACCAATGCAAGAAATGAAAACGTTCAATGGCTTTGGCAATGGGGAAAGTTTCGGCCGACCAATTCGTGAGGGCATAAACGCTGTAATCGGGGGAATCAATCAATTTCTTGAGAATTTCCACCGTTCCATGGTTGGCATCGCCCAACATTTCGACCCAGCGACCATAATAAGCCCGAATTTCAGGTTCCCAATCAGGAAAAAGGGCGATTCTTTCTTCGGTTGCCAAGTCAATTAAAGTGCCTGCATCCTGGCGTTCGTTCCAGTGCATGGGGCAGATTTCCTCAAAGAAATAATTTCTACGTTTTTCATCAGGAATCAAATCGTTGAAAACGTATAAGGGATTCCAATCAATCAAGACG
>JBBAKZ010000116.1:2640-8374 GCA_040403275.1 Arcicella sp.
CTTTTCCAGAACTTTCAACGTATTCTTTTAAGTCTGCCAATTCTTTTTCAAATCCGCCTGATAAAATCGGGAATCTTAACCAGCTTCTTGGGTCGAGGTTACGGTCGTCTACGTGGAAACTGGGTGCGTAACGTTCTCTTTTCCACTGATTACGGGCAAATAATTTGAAGAATCTTTCGATGGATAAAATTAATTTTTCTCGATCATAGATTCCGTTAAATTCTAATTCCATGAGTTGCAAACAGTCTTTCGGTGTTTTTTTATCCCGAATTGCGGCCGTTTCAATGGCGTTCAAAAGGTCGTAAGGCATCAAATCTTCTTCGTCAATTTGCTTGGCTTCCAAAGGTCTAAGTTCGGCAGTTGGTTGAAGATTATTCATGGCATTGAGTCCCGCAATTTTGAGTTCTCCACCTAATCCTATATTTTCTAACCATCGTAAAAAATGACGTAGCCAATGCTTGTCAATCCCGGCGATGGGTGAAATTGAACCCGAAGTATCACCGTCCATCGTGGCATAACCAACCGATGCTTCCGAACGATTTGACGTTGAAAGTAACAATGAATTCGTAATATTTGCCAATAACCAAGCACTCGGGCTTCTGACCCTCGCTTGAATATTCTGGAGCGCAATATCATCCGTTTGCCAAGATAAATCTCGTCCAATGGCTCCTTGAATGAGTCCTTTGTAGGTTTCTACCAACCCATTGATGTCAATATCATAAAAAGTGGTATTCAAATCTTTCGCCAAAGAAGTAGCAGAATGGCGAGTGGCTTTTGAACTGTTTTCGGTGCCTTGATAAACATTAATAATCAAAGCGGCCGATAATTCTTTCACATCTTTACACGTTTGAATATTCTTAATATAGGCTAACTTCTTTTTAAAATCTTCTAAGCCTAATTCTTTTACAGATAATTCAATTGCTAAATAACACAAAGCCGTAATTGCCGAAGAATCAGCTCCCCCCGAAAGTGAAATAACCCATCCATTTGAGCGGGATTTGCGAAGATAATCGAACAAGGCCAAGGCAATGGCACGGGCAAATTCTTCTTCCTTTTGATAACCTTCGGGCGGCGTTCCGCTTGCTTCCCAATGTTCCAATGCGTAAATATTTTTAATTGGGTCAATTTCTGGATAATCAAAAAGCACTTGCACGGGATTGGTCGATTTGAATGTAATCCTATTCTGCGATTGTTCTAATCGAATCTTATCTAAATCAATTACTGCGGTCGTTAAATAATAATCTTTGTAAGAAAATCTTGTACCAGAAACCAACATTTCGCCCGTTTGTGCGACCATTGCATCTCCATCAAAAATGGCTCTACCTGACTCATTTCCCAATAAATTGACATAAATATACGCCACTCCAAAAGAACGAGAACCTTCTTGCACCAATCTTTCACGAGTTTGAGTTTTAAAGAATGAGAAATGAGAAGCCGTTGGATTCATTATTACATCGCATCCTTGCAGATACAAATCACGACCAGGACGATTAGCAATCCAAGCATCTTCGCAGATTTCAAAGCCAATTTTTACGCCGCCAACATCGAAAACAAAATCGCCAACAGGATACGTAAATTCGCCCAAACGCATTTCGGTACGCTCGCCAAAGGGCCAATGTTGAAACCAACGAGTTTCGTAGTGAATACCATTATTTGCGAGATTCTTTTTGCAGACAAAACCTCTAATTTGTTTATTTACAATCAAACAAACAGCATTATAAACGTGGTTCAAAACCCGAATTGGTAAACCCACACAAACGGCAATACTGGAAGTATAAGGAACGATGTCCTGCAACATTTCCATAGCAGTATCACACGTAGATTGTGCGTAAAACATATCCTCGCATCCGTACCCAGTAATACATAATTCGGGCAAACAAAGTAGGCTAATATCTTGATTCTTAGCATCTTCAATACTATTGATGATGTTATTTTTGTTACTTTCCCATGCAAGCGGCGTTTGATTGACAACCCCTGCGGCGACTTTTATTAGATTCATGTATGTATAACAAGATGTTTTCTCACATCGTTTAGAAATAGCAAAATACGTTATTTTTTATCAAAGATTAAAAGAAAAAGCAAGCCTTTGGAGCTTGCTTTTGAATATTATTAATTTTTCTTAAAGTCCCGCAAAGTAATCGTACCCAAATAAAGCCCAATAATCCTTGGGGCGAGCGTCCGAAAATTTAATTACACCAATTCTTTTCAAACTTTTGTAACCATATTTTACCGGAATAATCAGTCGTAAAGGCGCACCATGTTTTGTATCAATTAAGGGTTGTCCGTTCATTTCGTAAGCTAAAATCGTTTGCGGATGCACCGCACTTGGCATATCAATTCCTACGTAATATTTATCATCGGGCGTTTCCATTCCCACGTATTGATACAAATGTTCGGCATCTTTTTGCCCGATTTTATAATGATTCATCACATCCACCAATCGTACACCGCCCCAATGTTGAATTTGTGACCAGCCTTCAATGCACTTAAATTCAAAAATAATTTCTTGTTTTGGTAAGGCCTTTAATTCCTCTAAAGTGACCTCAAATTTATGATCGCCCGATTCTATTTTTACCTTGTAATCTTCTTCCAATGGACTTACTAATCCAACGCCACCATTCACTCGAACGTTTCTTTGTGCCTCTGACAAAGGAAACGTAGGTGCTAAATGACTGTTTGACAGAATTTTACCCGTTAAACGTTCGTTAAATTCTAATGTTTTCCGTAAGGGAGCCAAAGTATTATTGAGATATGGACTAGCATTTATCCATTTCCATACACCAATCGGTACGAGACTCAAAACGCCAAAACCCAGAAAAGCTTTGATGGTTTTTCGTCTAATTTGTTGGTCGGTTGTTAGTTCTTCTTTCATGATTTTTCTTTGACTTCAAATCCCGTTATCATACTCTGAAAATTTTTCCAACCTGCTTTTATGACTTGCAAAATATGGACTAAAAAAAACAATACAAATCCGATCGTAAGTGTAAAATGCTCAATTCTGGCTAAATTGTAGCCTCCTAAAATGGTCGTCAACCAAGCTAACTGTACAGGTCTGAAAATTGCCCAACCCGTAAGTATTGAACCAAAACCCATGACAATTACCAACGTGTAAACAATCCGTTGAGCAGCGTTGTATTTATCTTGGGGAGGACACGTTTTCTTAATTCCCAAATCATGTAAAACGACTTGCCAAGCTTCTTTAAATGATTTTTTTTCTGGAACAATCAATCGCCACTCACCCGAAATTATCGTGTATAAAAAATATAAAATTCCGTTGATGGTGAATAACCACATGGTGGCAAAATGCCACGCCATGCCTTTGGCTAATTGCCCTGATAACCCAAGAAAAGTATAAAAACTTTTCGGGAAAAACTTGAAAATGAGGGTATCGCCAATTTGAATTTTATAAATGCCATTCGCCCAATAAATTAACATTCCTGACCAAATCATGACGAAAAGTAAGGGGAAATTAACCCAATGAAACCAGCGAATTGCCAGTGGATGTTTAAGGACTATTTTTTTCGTCATGTAAATTCAGATTTATAATGCAAATGTGAGAAGAAATTTTTACTAATACTGTCGGTAGAATATCATATTTACGTAAATTTAAATTAAAAGGTTCTGGAAAAGTCTGGAAACTTGCATGAGCCAGTAAATGAATCTTATTCATCCCTGGGTTTTGCCTAAGTTTCTATCTGTTTGCAATTAAAAAACCCCAACAAATAAATTTGAAGGGGCTTTTACATTTTATGGATTGCTATCGTGTAACAACTTTAATGTCGTTTGGCGTTAAAAAATTAAAAAAACGCTCTAACCAACCTTTGTTAGATTCCTGATTTTCAGTCATCTGTAATACTTCTGTGCGGTTTTGTGATCTTTCCACAATCAACTCCGCTAATACCAAATCGTACTTCATAACCTTAATGTTTCGTAAAGAGTATTTGGTCGTTTAGTATTGAGAAAATTTGATTTTTATTTCTCGAAAAATTGAATACCAAATACGCTAATACAATGGTCTCAATACTAATTTTAATCTCGACACAAATTTACGAAGAAAGGTTCTACAGGTGTTTAAAAATATGATTATTCCAATACAAATTCTTGATATTATTCAATTATATTTGATTATTCCGTGAAATCCTTTCGCTCGAAATAGCATTTCGAGCGAAAGGATGAGTTTTACCTATTTTCTCCAGAAAAGCTTTTTTAGGTTAAAACAAAAGCAGGCTCTATAAAACCCGCAATGGAATTGACAGCCTGCGTTAAACATATTACTGAAAAATCTACCTTCTATCAAATTAATTTCTCGTTTTCACTTTACTCAAAACCCAATTCCCCACTTGTTCTCCTTCAATAAATCCATTATTTAAAGCTGGACGAAAATGAATTCCGCCGTAAAGGCGACTGATGGAAGCCATTTGTGCTGCTTCACGGAAAGAGTTAAATCTTCTTACCGGTATGCCATAAGGAATCTCGGTAGAATCGGCAAAAGCAACGTTTTCGCCCAAAGTTTTATTTAATACGACCATCGCTGCGGCAGAGATTACAGAGTGCCCAGAAGGGTATTCTGGAAATGGTGGCGTTTGTAAAACTGGCACCCAATCCTTATCGATATTGGCATTAATAATACTTTCAGGACGAATGCGAACGGTGCGATATTTTTCAGTCCAGCAAGAAATAAAACCGTCAAAAATAGCCATTGAAGTCAGTAAATAGGCCTCAACGGTTTGTCCGATATCCGATTTTTGTTGGCGAGTTACCAAGGAAGTGATTCCCATCCAATGTCCACCGGGAGATACTTTCTTAGTAGCAAACATGGCATGACCCGTGATATTCATTTTGAAAGGATTGCAATCCCAAAAATTCGCAATATTTCGTTGTTCGTCCGTCAGATTTTTTACTGTGTTATAACAATCCATTACCTCATTATAATATGGACTTCCTTTCGTTAAATCAAATTTTGAAGGTGCTGCTGGAGGAAATTGGCTACAAGTGTCAAGTGTTAAAGGTCTGATTTTCATCCAATTAGGCTCTACTGCATCCATGTATGCGGGTGGAGTTGGAATCCAAGTACCTGGTAAATTAGTCACTGTATATCTAAAGCCACGTGTTTGTTTGTAATTATCCTTTTTAGAATAATTCATAATCGAAGCAGCCACCGAATCGCCAAAAGCAATGGAATTTTCATAAATATCTTCAGGAATGCCCGTTGCTTTATATTCTTTCCATAATTTTTCTTCAAAACCTACGTATACATCTTGCGCAAAAGTTAGGTTTTTGCCAACCGTCAAAAATGCACGAGTTGCTGCCAAACCGTTGCAGATTTTTTTAGAAGAATCTAACGGAAAAACTGATTTGAATCCTCGCAATTGCCCAACCATTGATTTGTATTTAGGGTTTCCGGCAATGCCCGCTTCATAAGCCGCCAATGAAGCGTACATGTATATACGACTCGAAACAGGAGGGGGAAAAATATCGTGAATAATGGATTCTGTAACTTGGAGCTGGGTACGACGTAAAAATTCTGGATTTTCAGCCGCTTTTTTCCACTCAGCATTCTCTTTTTTACAACTGATTATCAGGGAAATACCTGTAAGAAAAACAAAGAAATTACGTTTCATTGGTTAGTTTTTTAATTGGACATCAAAATTACGCAAAATGGTTTGATTTAATAAATACAACCGCTTAAATGATTTTTTAGTATGAACAGGTTCAATGTAAATTTAGAAGCATT
>JBBAKZ010000117.1:0-8367 GCA_040403275.1 Arcicella sp.
TGAGAAATGGCAACGCCAAATCCAACTTTACGTAAATCCTCCGCTGAGTTATTATTGACCGTAAAAATTTTATCGGCTTCCACTTCTGGATTAATTGCTTGATTCCAATTGTAGGCACCTTTTTTCTTAGATTCTAGTTGTGGATCTCCTCTAAAACCCGCCGAACCTTGGCGAGTTGGTTCTGGAACCCCGTAACTTGAATAGGATTCTACGAAAGATGGATAGATTCTTTTTCCTTTCAAATCCACAATTGTTGCTCCCTGTGGAATGATAAGTCCCTTTCCCACCGATTCTATGATTGAACCTTTTATAATAAGTGTTGCCCCTTCAATCGTGGTATTGGCATCCGTAATAATGGTTGCATTGGTGAAAGCGTATAAATCTGGTCTTTCATCTTGAACGCCATTCTTTGGAAAAGTTTGAGTTTGGGAAAAAATTAGTGGACTCAATAAGAATAAATTGAGCATTGTGATAAACAGTTTTTTCATTGTTTGTGATGGTTGGTTTGTTAAAATAATAACTAAAAGTAAACGCTAAAAGACTAAAATCCAACTTGAATTGGTTGTTTTAATCAATACTTTCGTTAAATAATACGCTAGTATCCTAGGAAAAGCAAAGATGTTTAAAATCTACTTGAAGGCAATTAATCAATATAATTTTACTAATATTTTAAAGTATTTTTCTTGCAAACGTTTCCGTAAACGTTTACGGAAAAATATTCAATAAAAACATTAAATAGTGATATTTTTTTAATATATCTTTATAGAATGAAATGTCAAAATTCCCTAAAGTAGAATTTTATAAAAATTAAAGCTAATGACGATTAACTCAAAAAACATTGACGAAGTAAAAATGTGGAATGAATTTCGTGGAGGAAACCATGCAGCCTTTACGCAAATTTATCAAAACTATGTTAGTCTTTTATATAATTATAGTACCAGCATAACGCCAGACCGTGAGTTGATAAAAGACTGTTTGCATGACTTATTTGTTGAACTTTGGAAGAATCATAAAAACTTGGGAGAAACCACTTCCATTCGGTATTATTTAATGGCTTCCATCAAGCGAAAATTGGTTCGACATTTAGAAACTACCCAGCGTCATACACAACATCACGAAGCATATTATCTTGAAAATCCAGATTATACGGGTTCGCACGAACATCGCTTAGTCGCTTTTGAGGAAGAAAAATTATTGACTGACAACCTGAATGAATCATTTCGTTTTCTGACAAAAAGACAAAAGGAAGCCGTTTCTTTAAAGTTTTTTCAAGATATGGATACCGATCAAATTTCAAATGTGATGAACATTAATCCCCAATCAGTTTACAATTTAATTTTTGGCGCATTAAAAATACTAAAAGAGCATATTTCACCGGAAAAATTAACTTTCGCATAAATATTTTGCCCATAAAAAAAGCCCGATTAACGACAATCGGGCCTTTTTTATGGGTAAAATTCAAGAATAGTGAGATGAAAAGAGTTTTAGTCCATAATTTGAGTAGAAAACAAGAAAGTGTGGCTTTTGAATAAAAATACAAGAATAACTTTAAATATTCACAAAAGTGGTATCAATGAATTTCCAGAAATATGAAAAATACTGTTCGGATGATTTTGCGACGGACTTTTATTTTTCACAATGGATTCATGCCCCTGATAATTTGACCATATCTTTTTTTTGGGAGAATTTTTTAAAAAAATATCCTAATAAAATTCACGAAATCGAATTAGCCAGATTTAAAATTTTGAAACCACCCATTATTACAAATCAATTATCGCAACAGGATATTGAAAGTTTATGGCATCAAATCAATTTGTCCATCACAACTAGTTAATATTCACAATTTTCAATCTTAATCAAATAAACATGTGTATGAAATCTTTACTAAAAATTAAAGGTAAAACGGGTTGGGCAATTTGCCTTATCCTTTCGATTTTTACCTTCACAAGTTACGGACAACAAACCGTTTCGGGCAAAATATCTTCGGCGGAAGATGGCCAGGGTATCCCTGGGGTCAGTGTGGCGGTGAAAGGCACCAGTAGAGGAACAACTTCGGATGCTGCGGGAAATTACAAAATTGTTGCGGATGGAAAAGCAAAAATATCTTTTTCAGCAGTCGGATTTATTTCCCAAGAAGTTGAAGTAGGGAGCAAAAGTTCAATTGACATCAAATTGGTCAATGACATACAGTCGTTGGGAGAAGTAGTTGTTGTTGGATATGGTACTCAAAAAAAGAGTCAATTAACGGGAGCCATTTCACAAATTTCTGCCAAACAAATTACTGAAATGCCACTTACGAACGTTGGACAAGCGTTGCAAGGACGTGTTGCAGGTGTGGATGTAGCACAGTCGGGTAGTAAGCCTGGAACTGTACCCAATATCTTAATACGTGGTCGTCGTTCATTCAATGCAGGAAATAATCCGCTTTATGTAGTGGATGGAATCCCGATGGTTGGGGATAGAAACGAATTATCAAATAACCGTCCGTTTGATTTTGCCTCGGGTGGTTATGAAGATATTAATCCAAATGATGTCGCTTCGATTGAGGTTTTGAAAGATGCTTCGGCAGCCGCCATATATGGGGCAAGGGGTGCAAACGGAGTTATTCTTGTTACGACCAAAAGAGGAAAAACGAAAGGAAAAACAACCATCAGTTATGATACTTATTATGGTACTTCAAAGGCTTTAGACAAAGTTCAATTGTTTAATGGTAATGAATTTCAAGAGTTTGTGCGTGAGGCATATCGTGCTACCGGTGGGTATAATGATATTAACGGTAAGCCGGTACCAACTGGGACTTCGGATCCGTATGCAGATTCTAAAGTTGCAGTTTTGGGGGGTGATCCTAATGTTGCCGAGGGAATTGCGCAAGGAAGAAGTACTGATTGGCAATCATTAGTATTGCAAACGGGTATTCAACAAAACCATACTTTGGGGATTCAAGGCGGTAATGAAAAAACTCAATTTTATATTTCAGCAGGATTCTTCCAAGATAAAGGAATTAACCCAGGTTTAGATTTTTCACGGTATTCTTTCCGTGCCAATATTGATCATCAAATCAATGATTTCTTAAAAGTTGGTATTTCTTCATACATGATGAATAGTGTTAGAAATGGCGCTACGTTAAATCCTTACAGTGCTACTTTACAACAGAACCCACTTGGAACACCTTATAATGCGGATGGATCAATTAAATTCTCGCCAACTAATGATGCTTTATTGACGAATCCACTAGCAGAAGTTGTTCCTGGAGCGCAAGTGGATGAAATTAAAAAATACAGAATCTTCAACAGTATTTATGCCGAAGTTAAACTCCTAGAAGGCTTAAAATACAAAGTAAATTTTGGTCCTGATTTTACAATCGCTCGTGGAGGTCGTTTTGTTGGAGCGTTAACTAATCAAGTGAAAGGTGGTAATCCAGTGGCTTCGGACAATAATCAATACGGTTTCAACTGGACACTTGAAAACGTAATAACCTATAACAAAACCTTCAATAAGGTTCATAATCTTTCCATCACCGCTTTACAATCAATTCAAAAAGAAAATTTTGAGTACAACACAGTATCAGTATTTGGTGTACCAGTTGAAAGTCAACAATTTTACAACCTCGGTGCTGGAACGGTTCAAGGCTATGGTAGTAGTGTAATTCAATGGACAATCAGCTCTTTAATGGGTCGTATTAATTATGATTACAAAGATAAATATTTAGTAACTGCCACGATTCGTCGTGATGGTTCGAGTAAATTTGGCGTAAATACAAAATATGGTAGCTTCCCGGGAATTGCCTTAGGTTGGAACATTAGTAATGAGCCATTCATGAAAGGATTAACTGCCATTGACCAATTGAAATTACGTGCTAGTATTGGAACAACGGGTAATCAAGGCGTAGTTCCTTACCAAACACAAGGTCAATTAGGACGCACTGCTTACGCATGGAATACAACCGCTGCTTATGGATATCGTCCAAACACAATTGGAAATCCCGATTTGAAATGGGAGACTTCAACTTCTAAAAACGTTGGTTTAGATTTCTCATTTTGGAGAGGAAGAGTATCTGGTTCGATGGAATTCTATCAAACAAATACAACAGATTTATTATTGTCTGACCAATTACCGGGTTCAATTGGTTTTAGTGCCGTAACTCGTAACGTAGGTGAAACACAAAATACAGGATTTGAATTAGGTGTTTCAACAGTCAACGTTGATAAAGGCGGTTTCAAATGGAGTACTGATTTTGTATTTACAAAAAATACTGAAAAAATTGTTTCTTTGTATAATGGTGCCGTTGATGATATTGGTAACAAATGGTTTATCGGTCAACCTTTATCGGCAATTTATGATTACAAGAAATTAGGTATTTGGCAAACAAGTGAAGCCGACCAAGCAAAAGCATTTGGAAGTACGGTAGGTCAAATCAAAGTTCAAGATACCAATGGAGATGGTAAAATTAATGCTGATGACAGAGTATTTTTGGGTTCGGATATTCCAAATTGGACAGGAGGTATTACCAACCGATTTGCATTCAAAGGGTTTGATTTAAGTTTCTTTATTTATGCACGTCAAGGACAGACAATTATCAGTGGATTTCACCAAGATTTGAATCAATTAGCAGGACGTTATGAGCAAATGAAGGTTGACTACTGGACACCAAATAATCCAACTAATGAATTTCCACAACCAAAATCAAACCAAGAGTTTCCGGTAAATAATGGTGCAATTATCAATTTTGACGGTTCTTTTGTGAAAGTTCGTAATATTAACTTTGGCTATACAGTTCCACAAAAATTCGTTCAGAAATTAGGTATCGAGTCACTTCGTATCTTTACCAGTATTCAACAACCATTCATTTGGTCGTCATACCGTTCAAAATACAATGGTGTTGATCCAGAAACTGCGAATAACAAAGTTAACAGAGATGTCACACCTGCAACGAGCGTGACAACTTTCGGATTAAATGTTAAATTCTAAAAAGCTTTGAATCATGAGCCGTGAGCTTTGAGTTCACTTAGTATTTAAAATCAAAAAATAAATAAGAAAATGAAAAAAACATATATAAAATCGTTAAAAATATTCACTTTGATTTCCTTCATGATGGTGGGTCAATCTTGTGAAGATACGCTTAAAGAAACCGTAATATCTGGCGTAAGTAATGATTATATTAATACGCCAGCGGGTTTTAACGCTGCTATTAACTCAGCTTATGCAACTTTGAGAGGTTTTTATGGTACTCAAATGGGGCTGACTGTTACTGAATTCGGTACAGATTTATACGCCACTGGAGCGGATGGTGGTTACAAAGGTTTCCATTTCTATGATGCTCAGTTAAACTCACAAGTGGATTGGTTGGCAACTATTTGGAATGAACTATACAGAGGAATTAATACTTGCAATGCCGTAATCGAAAGAGCACCTAGTGCCACTGGGCTTACGGATGCTTTGAAAAAACAAAGAGTCGCTGAAATGAAGTTTTTAAGAGGACACTATTATTTCCTTTTATTACAACAATGGGGTGGCGTGGATTTAAGATTGACTGAAACTTTGGCTCCTACAAAAAAGACAACAAGGGCTTCGGAAGCGGATATGTACAAAGCTATTATTGCTGATTTGGAAGGTTCACTAGCTGACTTAGAAAATAAAAAAGCATCTTCTGATTATGGTAGAGCAACTAAACCAGCCGCAGAACATTTATTGGCACGTGTTTATTTAGCGAAGGCAATGTCTTCTTCAAAAGCCACTGATGACTATGCAAAAGCAGCTACTTACGCATCAAACGTTATTAATAACTACGGATTTAAATTATTGCCCGATTTTGCCAGTGTATTTGTTCAAGGTGCAGGCGAGATTAATGATGAAGTTATTTTTGCAGTTCAGTATACATCAGACCCTTTAACAAACACTGCACCCGCTCCTTTAGATAATTCGGGTGATGGAAACACGTTTGGTAACAACCTTCACTTATTTTTCGGGATGCAATATGATGTTCAAGCGGGTATGCAACGTGATGTAAATTACGATAGACCTTTCAAAAGATTACGTCCAACGAAATTTTTAACTGAAACTCTTTTTGCTGATAAAGTAAACGATTCACGTTATAAGAAAAGTTTTAGAGATACTTGGTTGTCAAATCTTCCTGGAACGTATAATACAGCCTTTGATAACTCAAAAGCAAAAGTAACTTTCAAAAGTGGTGATACTACGATTTTTATTCCAGGTTACGAAATGCCTTTGGCAGAACGTGCTAAAAGACCTTATCAAGTATTAGTGCCAAGTGCATATACTGAGGCTCTTTTCCCTACCTTGGTTAAGTTTATGGATCCACTTCGTCAGGATAAAACGTATGCACCTGGTAGCCGTGATTTCTTAGCTTTTCGTTTAGCAGATACTTATTTGATGTTAGCTGAAGCACAATTATTCCAAAATAAAATTGCTGAAGCTACGGCCTCAGTAAATGCTGTCCGTACTCGTGCAGCCTTTCCAGGAAAAACTGCTGCTATGCAAATTACACCAGCTCAAATGACTTTTGATTTCTTGATGGATGAGAGAGGAAGAGAATTAGCAGGGGAACAAATCAGATGGATGGATTTGAAACGTTGGGGCAAATTGGTTGAACGTGTAAAAGCGTATAACCCACAAGCATCAGCCATTAAAGAAACGCACAATTTACGTCCAATTCCGCAATCACAAATTGATAGAACTGAAGGTGGATCTTCAGCATTTCCTCAAAATCCTGGATATTGATAATGGATAATTGACAGTTGATAATTGACAATTAAAAAATAAGGGCTAGTAGATTCAAAATTATTGAATTTACTAGCCCTTATTTTTTATAATTAACAATTATCCATTATCAATTAACTAAGCCTATCTTTAAAACTCTCGTAGCCAAAAGATTTAATCAAATCGAAAGAATCATTTTCCCTCCAAATACCAATGGATGGCAAATTCACACCATTGAAGGTCGTTGTTTTCACCATTGTATAATGAATCATATCATCAAAAACGATTGAATCACCTATTTCTAAAGGTTTGTCAAACGAATAATCTCCGTAAAAATCTCCGGCTAAACAAGTCATTCCGCCAAAACGATACGTTGGTTTTCCTGCTACTGGTTCTTGATGAGCCCCCAATATAGTAGGTTTATAAGGCATTTCTATGGTATCGGGCATGTGAGCGGCAAAACTCAAATCCAAAATTGCAACATTTATTCCCTGAGAATCAATTAGATCCAAAACCGTTGACGTCAAATAACCAGTCCTCCACCCTACTGCCGAACCTGGCTCCAGTATAATTTTCAAGTTTGGGTAACGAGTTTTTAAGCCTTTTAAAACGCCAATTAAATGTTCAACATTGTAATCTGAACGAGTAATTAAATGCCCACCGCCTAGATTCAACCATTTTGCTTGATTCAACAAACTGCCAAAGCGTTCTTCAATGGCTTGTAAAGTTCTTTCCAACGTAAATGAATCGTTCTCACAGAGCGTGTGTGAATGTAAACCTTCAATTCCTTCGGGTAAAGTATCGCCAAGTTGATTGCGAGTAATACCCAAACGAGAACCAGCAATGCAAGGGTTATACATATCCGTTTGAACTTCGGAATATTGTGGATTAATTCTGAGGCCGCAACTTACGCCACCCGCAATGGCTCTATCTTTAAATTTATTGAACTGGTTTAAGGAATTAAATGAAACATGATTAGAATAATTCAGTAATTCATCAAACTCCGAATCTAAATAAGCTGGGGAATAGACGTGCGTCTTAGCTCCCATTTCTTCAAAACCCAAACGAGCTTCGTTCAAGGAACTAGCCGTAGAACCAGCCAAATATTGCTTCACCATTGGAAAAGTAGAGAACATTGAAAAACCTTTCAAAGCACAAATTATTTCGATTCCAGCCTGTTGTTGAACGTATTTTAGTAATGTTAAATTTTTTCGTAAGAGCCTGTCTTCCAATACATAACAGGGCGAGGGTATTTGTTTAAAATCAATCATCTGTTGATAAGTATGAATTGTAAATTAAGAAATATGAATTGGAAAACAATCAAGGTTTTCCTTAATAATAAATTAAAATTGCCCGAATTTTTCAAAACGGGCAATTTTGTGTAAAATCAGTAAAAAATATTTATCACTAATTTTTAATACTCATGTGGAAGCGTGCCATTCACAACTTCATTCCAAGGCAAGCCGTGAACGTTCAACATGGCCATAAACGGATCTGGATTCATATCTTCGCAATTCCAAACGCCTGGTTTCATCCATTCACCAGTAATCATCATCATGGCGCCTATCATGGCTGGAACGCCCGTTGTGTAACTTACCCCTTGGGCTTGAACCTCTTTCCAACAATCTTGGTGCTTGCAATTATTCCAAA
>JBBAKZ010000118.1:0-1101 GCA_040403275.1 Arcicella sp.
ATATTTATGTTTGCTAGCGAACATGGAACTTCATTGCCTTTTGGGAAATGGACATGCTATAATATGGGTTTAAAAGCTGCCTTCATTGCCCGCTGGCCAAAAGCAATTAAATCATCAACCCGTACTAATATTCTTACACAATATATAGATGTTGTACCGACACTTTTTGAAGCAGCTGGTGGCGATCCAAAATCACTAAGAGCAAATAAGGAGGGTTCTATGACGCTCGATGGTAAAAGTTTTTATGCCACTTTACTAGGAAAAAATACTGAAATCAGAAAATACGTTTATGGCATTCATACCACTCGAGGCATCAATAATGGCTCAGAAAATTATCCCGTTCGTTCTATTCAGGATCACGATTATAAATTGATTTGGAATCTTAAATACAATGATCCATTCTATTGCTCAGCATCTAAGCCTGGAAATAAATTATATGAAGGATGGTTAGAGGCTACTAAAAATAGCAAAAAAGAAAATGCTCATGCCCTACTGTATAGAAATCGTCCAGAGTTTGAACTATACAACATTCTCCTTGATAAATACGAATTGGATGATTTGGCAAACGAACCTAAATTAAAAGGTATTCAAAATAATTTATTGGAGGAATTGAAATCTTGGATGAACCAACAAGGCGATTTAGGAATACCTACTGAAATGAAAGCGCTAACAAGATTTAAGGGTGATACATTGCATTGGAAAAAAGCGAAAGATTGAAAAATTCATTGAATTGGCCTTGAAAACTTATATTTAATTGCTTTAGAAAACATTTCAATGGGGTTGATATCAAAGCAATGCATTCATTTTAACAAGAATTTCGACTAATCGTTAGGGAGAAACTGAGAACGAATATATGCTTTGTACCTCTTTTAAAAAACCGCATCAGATTACATCATTTGAAGTATATATTTTTTACCACTTGTAATAATTTTAAAACTAATTTATCATGAAAATAACAATTTGTATTTTTTTGTCATTGATTTTGATCAATGGCGTTTCTGCACAAAGCAAGAAGTCGGAATCAAACACCCAAAAACGGCCAAACATAATCTTCATTCTTGCCGACGATCTAGGAACTGGAGAAGTGGGTTGCTATGGCTC
>JBBAKZ010000118.1:1111-8345 GCA_040403275.1 Arcicella sp.
TGATAATTTAGCAAAAAATGGATTAAAATTTAACCATGCCTATACAGCACCATTATGTGGGCCGTCAAGGGCTTTAATTCTAACTGGTCGCTATGCTTTTAGAACGGGTGCAGTAAATCAAGATAATGTGGCAAAAATAAAACCCTCAGAAGAAACACTTATTCCTTCTATCTTGAAAACGGAGGGATATAAAAGCGCAATGATTGGTAAATGGAGTCAGTTTGGCTTGACGCCTGCCGACTTTGGTTTTGATGATTACATCACATTCAAAGGCAGTGGCGGATATTGGGCAAAAAATAAAATTGATTACTTGGTTAATGGAGAAACCAAAATATTGGGTAAGCAAGAATATATGCCTGATTTGATGCATAATCAATTGGTAAACTTCCTCAAACAAAATAAAAACCAGCCGTTTTATGTTCATTATTCTATGTCACATGTGCATAATTTGATACAAGAAACACCTGATAGCAAACCTGATAGCAAAGATTTTTATGCCGATAATGTGGCCTATATGGATAAGTTAGTAGGCAAATTAATAATGACCTTAGAAGAACTTAAACTTCGAGAAAACACCCTAATTATTTTCATGGGCGACAACGGTACTGCCAACGAACAATATCAAAAAGCAACCATTGGTGGGAAACTTCTTTCAGGAAAAAAAGGCTCAATGCTGGAAGGAGGTAGTTTAGTACCCGTGATTGCCAATTGGCCCGGGGTAATTTCACCGAATAAAATCACCAATGATTTGATAGACGCTTCTGATATTTTACCAACCTTGGCAGATATAGCAAGAGCAAAATTACCAGAAAATAAGGCTTTGGATGGCATAAGCTTTGTTCCACAACTCAAAAGTCAAAAAGGAAATCCGAGAGAATGGATTTTTATGGAATTGGGTAATCAATGGTACGTGAGAGACCAACGCTACAAATTGAACAGAACAGGCGAGCTTTTTGATATGAGTAAAGCCCCATTTGAAGAAAACCTGGTCACCAATATTTCAGAAAACAAAGAAGCAAACGAGGCTAAAATACGTTTGGGAGCAGTTTTAGAGCAACTTAATCCAGCAGGTGGAATTTTGGATGAAGCAGATGGAAGTGGGCGTCATGCTAGTAACGTCGAAAAAAATGCTAAAAAATCGAAGAAAAAAGAAAATGATAACGAATAGTATGAAAAAATTAGGCTTCATTTTAATGGCTTTCAGTTGGGTATATGCAAAGCCAGTAATTGCACAAAATCAAAAAACAAGCATCAATATTTCAAATCCTACTGCGTCATCACGAAAGGAAGAAGTAGTGGCGATTGCTTGGAATGATATTTTACTCAAATACCCGAGCATAGACACCTCTAATTTTAAGATAATTAATAGTTTCAATAAAAAAGAAATACCTTTTCAATTGGAATTTCGGGGCGAAAAAACTGTTCAAAATCTCTTAGTCCAAGTAGATTTGGCAGCGAATGCTTCGACTAAACTTCTGATTCAGAAAGGAAAATCAAGTGTTTCTGTCACAAAAACCTACGGGCGTTATGTACCGGAGCGTAAAGATGATTTTGCTTGGGAAAATGATAAAATTGCTTTCAGAATGTACGGAAAAGCACTCGAACAAACCCCCAAAGAAATGGCTTATGGCATAGATGTCTGGGTGAAAAGTACCAGTAGAATGGTGATTAATGAGCGTTATAAAAGAGGCAAATACCATGATAACTTAGGCGATGGCATGGATTATTACCACGTTGGTTACACCTGCGGTGCAGGAAATTCCTATCCTTACGTAAATGACTCAATCTACTATTCCAAAAATTATGTTCGTTGGAAGGTATTAGACAATGGCTCACTCAGAACAACTTTTTCATTAGAATACGATGACTGGGACGTGGCGGGAATGAAAGTCAATGCCACCAAAACCATTTCCTTAGATGCTGGCTCTCAGCTCAATCGGATTGAGGCTCAATACAAATATGTAGATAAACCAAGCATGGATTTGGTAGTTGGTATCATCAAAAGAAAAGACCAAGGAACGATGTTATTGGACGAAAAACAAGGCATCATGGGTTATTGGGAACCACAAATGGGCGAAGATGGCATAACGGGTGTAGGAACCATTCTTTCTGCCCCAATTATTAAAATGAACGTTAGCAATACGCAATTATTAACCCAAGCTACTTCACAAAAAGACATTCCATTTGTGTACTATACCGGAGCCGCTTGGAACAAAGCAAATGTAATCACCACAGCTACGGCATGGTTTAGCTATCTGCAATCCTACAAAAACCGCATTGCAAACCCACTTAAAGTTATTGTTGAATAAGAATTTCGTAAACAATCAAAAACATGAAAAAGTATATTTTAATCCTAAGTATTTGTTTTGCATTTGCCTCACTCAATGCAGAAGCTCAGAATAAAGAAAAGAAGGAAAATAAAGAAGGAAAAATTTCGCCCATTGACCACGCCAAAGCTCAGTTTGATTATGCTTTTGAAGAGGTATCCAAGGCGAAAGCCAATGGAGCGAATGGAGTAAGTCCGAGAGCAACCAAAAACGATACTTTGGTTTTAGTGGCTTCAAAAGACTGGACAAGTGGTTTCTTTTCAGGCAATCTTTGGTATATGTACGAACTTACTAAAGACCAAAAATGGCTCGAAAAAGCCAAGGAGTTTTCTGCACCTATTGAGCAAGAAAAAACAAATGGCGTTACGCACGACATGGGCTTTAAAATCTATTGCAGCTTTGGCAATGGCTATCGTCTCACAAAAGAACCAAAATACCGTGAGATTATGATACAATCGGCACGCACACTGATTACTCGTTTCAATCCTAAGGTTGGCTGTATTCGCTCATGGGACCACCACGCCGAAGTCTGGGATTTTCCAGTAATTATTGACAATATGATGAATCTTGAACTGCTTTTTTGGGCATTTAAAGAAACCAAAGATTCTACATTTTATAAAGTAGCGGTAAGCCATGCCAATACAACCATGAAAAACCATTTTAGACCTGATTTTAGTTCATATCATGTGATTGGCTATAACCCAAAAACAGGTGCTGTTACCAAAAGAAATACCCATCAAGGATTTAGCGATGAATCTTCTTGGGCAAGAGGACAAGCTTGGGGGCTTTACTCATACACGATGTGTTATCGTGAAACGGGCGACAAAAAGTATTTACAGCAAGCCGAAAATATTGGAAATTATATCCTTAATTACCCAAGTTTACCCAAAGATTTAGTGCCTTATTGGGACTATAATGCGCCAAAAATACCCAATGAACCAAGAGACGTTTCAGCTGCCACAATCACCGCTTCGGCTCTTTATGAACTCAGTACAATGGTTCCTGATAAAGCAGTTTTTTACAAAGAAACGGCCGACAAAATCATGAAAAGTCTCAACAAAACCTACAAAGCCGAACCACTAACAAACAAAGGTTTTTTATTGATTCACAGTACGGGCAATCTTCCAGCAAAATCAGAAATTGACGTGCCAATCGTTTATGCTGACTACTATTATTTGGAAGCTTTGTTGAAAAAAAGAAAATTGAATAAGTAAAAACACGTTTAAGTCAATCAATATGAATATCGAAAATACTGTCGTATCAAAACTTTCTAAACATTGGGGTTTTGTCATACTTTTTTTTATTTCAAGTCTGGCAAATGCTCAAAATTCCCCTAAAACAATAGTTTTGAATGGAGAATTATTAGCAAAAAATCTAAGAGTTATTGCCAATAATTCTGACCCTGCTAAAAAACAAGCTTTGGAAAGACTTTTAAAAAGTGCCGATAAGATTGTCAAAGAAGGGAAATTATATTCGGTAATGCACAAAAAGCAAACCCCACCCAGCGGCGACAAACACGACTATATGAGCATTGGGCCCTATTGGTGGCCTGACCCTTCAAAGCCAAATGGATTGCCTTATATCCGACGTGATGGCGAACGAAATCCAGAATACTATCTAATAACAGATTCGGATGAAATGGACAAAGTTGAAGACGAAGCGGAAATTTTGGCTTTGGCTTATTACTTCACAAAAGACGAAAGGTATGCCAAATTTGCTTCCAAAATCATCAAAACTTGGTTTTTGGATAAGGAAACTCGTCAAAATCCAAATCTAAACTTTGGACAAGGCATTCCAGGAATCAACACTGGGCGAGGTATCGGATTAATTGAAACCAGAGGTTTAAATAAAGTTATTGATGCAGCCATTTTATTGCAAAATTCAAAAAGTTGGTCAAAAGAAAATCATGAGGATTTAAAAAAATGGTTTTCAGATTTCTTGACGTGGATGATTGAAAGCCCATTGGGTATTGACGAAGCCGACGAGCATAATAATCACGGAACACATTACGATACCCAAATTCTTTCTTATGCTTTGTTTTTGGGTAAAATGGACTTGGCAAAAAGTCAAATAGATACCACAAAAAAACGAATGGCAAGTCAGTTGAAACCCGATGGAAGTCAACCTTTTGAACTGGAACGCACCACTTCATGGGGATATGTCAATATGAATTTGATGGGCTTTTTTCATAATGCACGCTTAGCTGAACATCTAAATGTTGATTTATGGAACTACCAGACTGCTGATGGCAAAAACCTTCAAAAATGCGTGGATTGGATGTTACCTTATCTCAAAAAAGAAAAAACTTGGGACTATAAGCAAATCAAGAAAAAGGAATACCACGAAACTGTCAATATCTTAAAAACAGCAACAAAAGTGTATGCAAATCCTGCTTATGATAAATTGGCAAAAGAAATAGACGAACCAACTTACAATTCATTTTTAGGGCAATTAACATTTTAAAATAGGACACGGATGATTAAGGCTATTCAAGTATTTGTACTCATTTCTTTATTTTCAATACCCCTTTATTCGCAAGAATTAACTAAAAAAACACCCAATGTTCTCTTCATCGTAGTTGATGATTTGAATACCTCGCTCGGGTGCTACGGAAATAAAGAAGTTTTTTCACCAAACATTGACCGTTTGGCTGCAAAAGGAGTACGTTTTGATAGAGCGTATTGCCAATATCCCTTGTGTAATCCGAGTAGAGCTTCATTTTTAAGTGGCAGAAGACCGGAAACTACTGGTATTTATGTCTTAAATGTTTCAGCAAGAACCGCTCTTCCAAATGCGGTAATGTTACCTCAATATTTTCGGAATAAAGGATATTTCACCGCAGGTGCGGGAAAGGTATTCCATAATGCCAAAATGAGCGATGCTACTTCTTGGGATTTTTACGAAGATAATCCAAGCCAAGATGCAGAAGAAAAAAGTGCCGTGGATACTCGCCAAGGTGGTGGAGACGGAAAACCTAGTGCTTTGGCATTATCATCGGATGGTTCAAAAACTCGTGATGCCATGAATAGCCAAACTATTTTAAAGTTTTTGCGAGAAAAAACAAAGGAGAATAAGCCTTTTTTTTTAGCCACAGGTTTTCACAAACCGCATTTACCTTGGACTGCCCCGAAACGTTTTTTTGATTTATATCCAAAAGACAAAATTTCTATTTCAGCAGAACCAAAAATGTCCAATGTGCCGCCAATAGCTTTACAAACTGAGCTATCAGGTTTTTCTCAACCCGACAGAATAGAAGCGATTCAAGGTTATTATGCCTGTATTTCATTTACAGATTCAAAAATTGGACTTTTATTAGATGAAATGGATAACCTTTCTTTGTGGGAAAATACCATCGTCGTTTTGGTGGGCGACAATGGTTTTCACTTGGGCGACCATGATGGTCTTTGGGCAAAGTTAAGTCAATTTGACGCTTCTACTCATGTGCCAATGATTATGGCAGGAGCTGGAATTCCAAAAGGAAAAGTTGTCAATTCGCCAGTTGAACTATTAGATATTTACCCAACATTGGTGGCTTTAAGTGGCGGATTAACTCAACCAAATTTAGAGGGGAAAAACTTAGTTCCTTTTTTAAGTGGGAAAAACCAAGCAATTCCACCCGCAAAAAGCATGGTTTTTCATTATGATAGCACAATGAACGTTGATATCTTAGGTAGAACGGTAATTGATAAAAAGTGGCGATATACCGAATGGGATGGCGGCAAAAGAGGCACTGAACTTTATATTCATAAAAATGACCCGAAAGAATATATCAATCAAGTGAATGACCAAAAAAATCAAAAATTTGTAGTGAAAGGAAAATCCATGCTTACCAATTCACAAGTACCCAAAGCCGGAGAGGCCAATCGCCCCAGAGCCTTATTAAAGCCAGGAATGAAATCAAATTAATCTTTTGAAAAATAAATTATAAAATGAAAAAAATAATCACTCTCTTGGCATTTTTGCTCTCAATTTCAAGCATTTTTGCCCAAAGCCAAAACAAACCGAACGTACTTTTTATTGCCGTAGATGATTTAAAACCAATGTTGAGTTGTTATGGTGAAAGTCAAATGATAACGCCCAATATTGACCGATTGGCCAAAATGGGAACCGTTTTTATGAATAATTACTGCCAACAGGCCGTTTGTGCTCCTACAAGAGCTAGTCTTTTAACTGGCCAACGACCTGATTATACCAGAATTTGGGATTTAAAAACCCAGCTTAGAGACATGGTGCCCAATGTTGTTACCCTCCCTCAATACTTTAAAGAAAATGGCTACATTACGGCAACGATTGGTAAAATGTTTGACCAACGTTCGGTTGATAAAGGAATGGATGTGCCTTCATGGACGATTCCAGCGGTATCTTATGGAAAATTTCCGAACAATTATGCCGCAGGCTTTGAAAAACCCGTGAATGGCTATCAATTACCCGAAACGAAAGCAAAAATTGCCAAAATTGAGGCTGATGCCAAAAGTAGAGGACTGACAGGTACAGAATTAACTGAATTTTTGGCAAACAATAAAGGCCCAGCTGTCGAGTCGGCAGATGTGCCAGATGATGCTTACATGGATGGTGTGGTTGCTAAAAATGCCATTGATATGCTTGGGAAGTTTGCCCAAGACCAAAAGCCATTTTTCTATGCGGTGGGTTTTGTAAAACCACACTTACCTTTCATTTCACCTAAAAAATATTGGGATTTATACGACCGTTCAAAAATCAAGATTTCTGGTGTTCAGCGTATGCCAATAGGTGCTCCCGATTATGCCGCTCAAAATTCTGGCGAACTGTACAATGGCTATCTTCTGAGTAATTTCGAGCATTTCGATTCAAAAGCCACGTCACAAAAAGAAGCCATTCAAAGAGAATTAATTCACGGCTATTATGCATCTGTAAGCTATATGGATGCA